>DATAOM010000080.1:0-10979 GCA_036265775.1 Ktedonobacterales bacterium
CTCGACATAGCTGTTGGCCGCGCCGACCAACTCCCAGATGGCAGCTAACGCCGCTTGCGGATCGTAGCGCGAGATCGCCGTGTGGATGCGTTCCGGCAACGCCTGCGCGACGCTGATCAGCCGCTCGTCTTCCTCCGCGCGATCTCCGGGTGTCGGGACCACACCATCATAGTAGCGTCCGACCATACTGACGACACGGTTGAGCAGGTTGCCCAACTGGTCGGCCAGATCGGCGTTGTACGAGCGGATGAAGCGCTCCAGCGTGAAGTCGCCATCCTCGAATGGAGAGATCTCGCGCAGGAGATAGTAGCGCAGCGCGTCGGTCCCATAGGTCTCCGCCAGCTCGACGGGGTCTATGACGTTGCCGAGCGATTTGCTCACCTTGCCGCCGCCAAGCGTGATGTAACTGTGGACAAAGATTGTCGTCGGCAACGGGACGCCCGCTGAGAGCAGCATCGCGGGCCAGTAGACGGCGTGGAAGCGCACGATGCCCTTGCCAATTACATGGACGCGGTTGGGATTTTCTACCCAGTAATGCTGGTAGAGCTCAGATTCGTGGGCGTAGTCCAGCGCGGTGATGTAGTTGCCCAACGCGTCGAACCAGACATACATCACCTGCTCGGGATCGCCCGGCACGGGGATGCCCCAGTCGCGGGCGCGAGCGCGCGAGCGTGAGACGCTGAAGTCCTGGAGGCCGCTGCGAATGAAGGAAAGCACTTCATTCTTACGGGTCTGCGGGACGATCTTGAGTTGGTCGCTCTCGATCAGCTCGCGCAACTGGTCGGCGTAGCGCGAGAGGCGGAAGAAGTAGTTCTTCTCCTCGACCAGCTCTGGCCGGGTCAGATGCTCTGGACAGAGGCCGTCGATCAGCTCGTCCTCGGTATAGAACTGCTCGCAGCCGACGCAGTACAGCCCTTTGTAGGGGCGCGAGTAGATGTCGCCGTTGCGGTCACACGCCTCCCAGAGCTTGGCGACGCCCTCCAGGTGGCGCGCCTCGACGCTGGTGCGGATGAAGTCGTCGAACGAGAGATTCAGCGACTCGCGCAGGGCATGAAAAAACTCGGCGTTGCGCTCGACCAACTCGGCGGTGGGGATGCCTTCTTTCTCGGCGGCCTGCGCGTTCTTCAGGCTGTTCTCGTCGGTGCCGGTGAGGAAGCGCACATCCTCGCCGCGCTGGCGGTGATAGCGCGCGAGCGCGTCGGTCAGGATGGCCTCGAAGGCGAAGCCGATGTGTGGCCGTGCGTTGACGTAGGGAATGGCGGTGGTGACGTACCACCGGTTGTCAGGGTTGGAATCGTTCACGTGCGTGTTCCTTTGCGCTCAGGGCACGAAAAGGATGGGATGAAAGGGCTCAAGGGCAGAGAAAAAGGCCGCTCCCACGCGGGGCGGCCCATCCGGCGCGACTGCGGCTTTTAGCCAAGCGCAGGGGAAGAGAACCGACCGCGCGGGAGCCCGCGCATCGGCATGAGCATAACAGTTGCGTTGTGGAAGATGATCGGGCCAAGGCTATGGCAGTCAGTGCGGGATCGCAACTTCACGTCTGTCATATCACGCGCTGTCTACGGAGGAAAGGCCACTTCTCTTGACAACAGGCTGGCTCTAAGCAACAATGCAACAGTGCTTAGGACATTCAGGTACCGGCTCTACCCGACCAAGCAGCAGAAGCGCCTCCTTGAGCAACAGCTTGAGGAGTGCCGCTGGCTCTATAATCATCTACTCGCCGAACGCCGCGACGCCTGGGAGCAACGGCAAGAGTCGCTGCGCTACTACGATCAAGCCGTGACACTGCCCCTCCTCAAGGCGACCCGTCCGCAGTTGGCTCAGGTCAACGCGCAAGCGTTGCAGAATGTCGCGGTCCGGATTGATCTGGCGTTCAAGGCGTTCTTCCGTCGCGTGAAGGACGGTGAAACGCCAGGCTATCCGCGTTTTCGTAGGTGTGGGCGATACAATAGCCTGACCTACCCTCAGGCGCCGAGTGGCTGCAAGTTGGACGCGGAGGCGCTTCGCCTCCGTTTGCATGGCGTGGGACCGGTCAAGATTCTCCTGCACCGCCCGCTCGAAGGCACGGCCAAGACCGCGACGATCAACCGCAGCAGTACTGGCAAGTGGTACGTCTGCTTCTCCTGCGAGTGCGCCGAGCCAGCGCCTTTGCCCGCGACAGCTCAACAGGTGGGCGTTGACGTGGGGTTGAAGACATTCGCCACGCTTAGTACGGGCGAAGAGATCGCCAACCCGCGCTTCTTCCGCGTCGAAGAAAGGGCGCTTGCCAAAGTCCAGCGCCGTCTCTCTAAAGAAGAGAAGGGAACGCCAGAACGTGCCAATCGCCGCAAGATCGTCGCGCGTGTACATGAGCGCGTGGCGTGGCGACGGGGAGACTTCGCACATCAGCACAGCCGCCGCATCATCAACGCCTTTGATTTGATTGCGCTCGAAGATTTGTCGGTCAACCGGATGACGCACAACCATTGCCTCGCTAAGAGCATCCATGACGTGGCCTGGAGTCAGTTCGCTTCCCTCCTTGCGTACAAGGCAGCATGGGCCGGTCGCAGGTTTGTGGCGGTGAACCCCGCGTACACCAGCCAGGATTGCTCGCAGTGTGGACATCGGAAGACCGACCTCAGTCTTGCTGATCGTACCTATGTCTGCTCCTGTTGTGGTATCATCCTCGACCGCGATCTCAACGCCGCGAAGAACATTGTGAGACTGGGGCAACAGTCTCTGGCTTCGGCCTAGAAGCCCCTGGATTCGCTCTGGGGGAGTTGTCACAGTGTCTGCGCCAGAGACAGAGCCATCCACAAGGAGGAGCGAGCGCCGCCGTGAGCGATCCAGCCCAGCGGTCGAGCCAGACACGACGAGCGCGCGCCCTGGTAAACCTGCTGGCGCCGCCCAGCGTCGCCGTCCTGCGCGTGCTGCGGGTCGAGGCCGATCCCTCCGGCGCGCGGCCACATGGCGAACCGCCGCACGCCTTTCTCAGTGGAGGATGGGTCTATCCCGTTGTCAACAGCGTCGTCAGCATCGGACGTGGGCTGCGCAACGACGTGACGCTGCTCGATCCAGCCGCCTCACGCGAGCATGCGCGGCTCCTGCGTGAGGCAGACGGCTGGTGGATCGAGAACTGCTCCAGCGCGAATCCGCTGTGGGTGGAAGCCGAAACGGTTGCGCCGGGCGCGCGTATGCTTGTGCCGCCTGGCGCGGCGTTTCAACTTGGCGCCACGGTTCTTCAGTTGCTCGCGCCGCAGGCGAGCGAAGGGCAAAATACAACACCTCAAGGCGTTTACCAGACACAGGTGACAGGCGAGATGACGGCGCTCGGCCTCACCGGCGCCCATCTCCTCAGCCCCGGTGTCACCCTGCAATACGCCCTGAGTGGCAAGCTCGGTTCGCGCGCGCTTTTGGCAATGCTTAGCGTATTGCTCCTGCTCTTCGCCGTCTGCGCCGCCCTCACGCTCGGCATCGCCGCGCTGGTCGGACGCGACGCGCTGGCGCTCGGCGGCGCTGGACGTGTCCTCGCCGCGCTGACGATTCCACTGATCCCGGCGCTAGGGGCCGCCGCGCTGGTCTGGGCGCTGGACCGCTACGAGCGCGAGCCGCCGCTCCTGCTACTGGCTGCCTTCCTCTGGGGCGCGGTGATCGCCATCCCCCCAGCGCTCTACATCGAGCGCGCGCTGACCGCTGCGCTGGGCGCGACGACTGTCGCTACCATAGGCGACGCGCTTGCGCAGGCGCTGACGGCGGGCGTCACTGAGGAGGTGATCAAGGGCGCGGGGCTGCTCCTTTTGCTGTTGCTGCTGCGCGACGAGTTCGATAACATCACCGACGGCGTGATCTACGGCGTGCTGATCGGCGCGGGCTTCGCTATGGTCGAGAACTATGTCTACTTCTCGCTCAGCAGCCACAGCGACTTCGGCTTCCTCGTTGTCGGGCGCATCCTGCTCGGCTGGCTTGGCCACTCGACGTTTACGGCGGCGTTCGGCGCTGGTCTTGGCTATGCGCGCGAGGCGCACGGCGCGCGCGGGCGGCGCTATCGCATCGTGGCGCCACTGCTGGGGATGCTCGCCGCGCTGCTCCTGCACACCCTCTTCGACTTCGTGGCCTTTGCCGCCGACGCCGCCAACCGCTCAACGTCTCTGGGTGAGCGCGGTCCATGGATCGGCGTGATGAGCGCCCTGCTGGATTATCTACCGCTCTTCGTCGCGCAGGCGATTCTGCTCGCTATCGTCATCAGGTCGCTGCGGCGCGAGGCGGCGACGATTCGCGCGTATCTGGCGGATGAGACACTTTCCGGTAGTGTGACGCCCGACGAGTACGTACTGGCGCAGGATGCGCGGCTGCGGACAGCGGCGGAACGACAGTACGCCATCACCTATGGCGCGCGACCCTGGCTGACAGCGCGCGCGCTCTATCAGACGGAGATTGGGCTAGCCTTCCGCAAGTGGCACGTCGCGCAGGGCGATCCTCCCAAGCGTGGCCCCCGCCAGCCAGAGGACGCCTATCGCGCGCGCATTGTGCGGCTGCGGCGTTCGCTGCTGCGCCAGATTTCACCACTGGCTGCTGGCATGCAATCTGATGTGAGCGCCAGACCAGCGCCGTCCGCCGGCTCGCAGCCCGCCTCGTCTTGACACCATTTTGGCCCAAGCCATAAGATGAGCATGCTATCTCTTCCCGCAATGCGAGCCTCGCTACCGCCGCTAAAACGAGCGGCGACGCGACCCCGAAACGCAAAGGAGCCTTCCGTGGCCGTAGCGCTGAGCGACGCCGCCGTCCTCGAACGCATCTCCGAGCACAAGCTCATCGAGGGCGTTGAGCATATGAGTCCGACGTATCTGGAGGGACTGAAGCGCATTCTGACGGTCTCCGCCGACACCGAACTGATCAGCGCGCCCGCTTACCTCCACGCCGCGCGCAATGCCCCCAACATCAACACCTTCGGCTCGGCCATCGCCATCATCCAGGACGAGCTTGGCCACGCGCACATCGCCTATCGCTTGCTGCGCGACCTCGGCGTGGACACCGAGGAGATGGTCTACCGGCGCGACCCGGTGAAGTGGAAGTACCCCTACGCCTTCGATGTGCCGCTGGACTCCTGGTATGAGTTGATCGTCGCCAACGCCTTCTACGACCGCGCTGGCTACTGTCTGCTTGGCGATGTCTACGCCAGCACGACCTTCGGTCCGTGGAAGCGTGCGCTCGTCAAGGTGGACAAAGAAGAGACGTTCCACCTGCGCCACGGCGAGCAGTGGATGCGCAAGCTCGCGCCAGATCCTGCCGAGCACGAGCGGCTCCAGCAGGCGATTGACTGGATGTTCCTGCTCACCGTCGAGTGGTTTGGGCTGCCCGACGACCTCAAGAAGCACACCGAGCAGTTGCAGTTCGGCTTCAAGGGCAAGAGCAACGACGAATTGCGCCAGACGTGGATGAGCACCGCCGTCCCGCTCTGCCAGGAGCTTGGCTTCAACGTCCCGGCGCACTACGACGACGCTAGCCAGAAGTGGATGGTGGAGTGCGCCTTCCCGGCGACCTTCGACGAGAAAAAGAAGCGCTGGCTGCTGGAGGATGGTCCGACGACGTGGGACGAGGTGATGAAGCGCTGGAAGCGGCGTGGTCCCAAGAACGCTGAGTTCGTCGAGCTGGTGCAGCGCGGCAACAAAGGGCTGGCGCGCCTGCTCGGCGAGGAGGTCGCGTGATGTCTCCCCCGTCCGACGCCTCTGGCCCATCTGGCCTTTGGGCTGGCGCACAATATCCGCACGACGCGCTTTGGGACGCCCTGCGTGAAGTGCCCGATCCGGAGATGGGCATCTCGCTGGTGGATATGGGCCTGATCGTGGATCTACGTCAGGAAGGCGACGTGGCGCATGTGACGCTGACCTACACGGCGATGGGCTGCCCCGGCATGAATATGATCGAGGAAGATATCCAGGCGCGGCTGTTGTCACTTCCGGGCGTGCATATGGTCGAGATCGAGACGGTCTGGGAGCCGGTCTGGACGAAGGCGCGGCTGACGGCGGAAGGGCGCGACGCGCTGCTGCTCTCAGGGGTCGCGGTATGATAGGCAGACTATGAGCTACATTGACGAGTTTGCCGCGCAGGGCAAGGGCGAGAAAGCGCCCGGTGGCGAAACGAAGCCACATGCGCGCATTCAGCCCGACCGCATCTGGGTCGTGCTGGCGCGGCGCGCGTATGATCAGCCACTCGCGCAGGTGGGGACGGTCGAGGCGGATGACGCCGATCTGGCCAGCGTCTTCGCCCGCACTATCTACGACGAGTTCGCCTGGGTCGAGATGGTGGTGGTTCCGCGCGATACTCTGGTGACGGTCATTGCGTCATAGGCCCGAGGTTCGATAGAGAAGAAGGATACGCGCCAGCATGCCGAAGAACGCCGCGTCCGGCGAGAACGAAGTCCTCTACGGGCTGATCTCGCGTCTGGCCGACAACAAATACTTCCTGGGGCGGCGCTACGCCGAGTGGTGCAGCAGCGCGCCGACGCTGGAATCGAGCGTGGCGGCGGCGGCGATGGCGCAGGACGAGCTTGGTCACGCCCGCGCGCTCTACCCGCTGCTCAAGACGCTCGCGCCGGGTCTGGGCGCAGAATTGGAACCGGAGACGCGCACGGACTTTCACCGCATGCGCTTCCTGGACTCCAGCTTCGACGGCTGGATTGACTTCGTGACGGCGAACTTCTTGATTGATACTGCGCTTTCGGTGATCTTCGAGGCGGCGCAGACTTCGAGCTACGAGCCGCTGGCCGGACGCAGCCGCAAGGTCTTGCAGGAGGAGCGCACGCACGCGTTGCACGGCCAGGCTTGGGCGCGGCGGCTGGCGCGAATTCCGGAGACGCGCGCAGCCTTCGAGGCGTCGCTGCGGCGGGCGTGGGACGAGACGCTCTGCTGGTTCGGCCCCGAGGGCAAGAGTAATCCGCTCTCCGAGGCGAATGTGCTGGACGCGACGCCGGACACCCTGCGCGAGCGCTTTCTGGCAAAGGTGGCGCCGGATATCGTCGCATCAGAGCTTGCCCTACCTGTGCGCGCGACAAAGAAGGGCTGGAAGCTCACCACGCCGCTACCATGGGAGCGATGGGACGTGACCCGCTACCGGCTCGATCCCGCAGAGGAGCCTGTCGCCTCTTCTCTAGCGCACGACTGAGACCTGGCGAGAACGCCCGTTGCGGTCCGGTTGCCGTGGGGCTTGCGCTGTTCATTTGAGGAAGGCTGAGGAAGGCGTCGTCGTGGAGGTTGAGATCTCTGCTGGACTACTATGCCGTCAGGGGCGCTTCCTGCTTGGGAAACGCTCGACTCGTCGTAAAGCCTATCCGGGAGTGTGGGATCTGCCAGGCGGGCATGTAGAAGCAGGGGAAGCGGTCGAGCAAGCGCTGGTACGCGAATTGCGTGAGGAACTTGGAGTCACCCCGACGGAGTGGCGGAAATTCGCGGTTCTACACGAGCCAGCCATGGAGGATGAGAGCCCCTGCATACTCTGCTTCCATCTGTTCCTGGTCACGGAGTGGTCTGGAGATCCCTACAATCGGCAACCAGACGAGCATGAAACGATCGCATGGTTCACGCTGGACGATGTGAACGGTCTGACGCTTGCCTACGCTGGCTACCCAGCGCTGTTCCGCGCCGCCTTGGAGCATCGGGTAGGTGAACTAGATGAGGGTTCACAGTAGTCTTAGTATGATGCGGATGTCGTAACGCAGCGAAATAGACGATTTATCTGAAAGTAGAGCCTATGAAAGCCTCACCACAAGATCGAAGGTTTTTACTTTTGTTCCTGTTGGGATGGCTTATCTTTGAAATGCTTGTCGTGGTGATTGTCGGGCGAAATAACAGCTTGGATTTCCCCGCGTTGCTGATCATCGCAGCAGGTACCATCATCCCGACGCTTCTTGCTGCGTTGATGACGTTCCTCATAGCTCGGCTCATGAACCCTCTTTAATGGTTGTTCTCAGTGAGCCTATCGAGTAAAACGTAGATAGATTTCGTTACAACACAAGGATCGCTAGCCATGGCCGAACACGACGCAAGGGGTTATTCACCGTCGCAGAACGAGGCGCCCACTCAGCGCGCCAACGAGCCGTCAGACATGGACCGGCGCGCCGTCGTCTGCCCCTTCTGCCACTCCACTGATGCCGAACTGCTCTCGCTTTTCGGCTCGCAGCTCTCAACCGATCAGTGGTACTGCCGGAATTGTCACACGCCCTTCGAGCGTTTTCGCCGCGACGACGAGTAGCAGCGCCAATCAGTGAAGGAAGATTAGTCTTTGTCAGGGATGACGCGCAACTGCTCTTCAAGCCACTTGATGACCCAGTCTCTGTCGCGATGCTCCGGCGCCATGCGTCGCCAGTGCGACTCGAAGTGCTCGACAAAGGCGGCGACAATACCTGGCTCGTCCAGTGTGATGTCCAGATCGACTGGCTGATCGTCGCTATCCAGCGAGCGCGCGTTGATGAGGACTCGCTGCTCGCCAAGGATCTCCCATTGCGTCTCGCGCGTGACCCGCAACTCCTCGGCCTCACCATCGTCGAGCAGACCCAATTGGAAGTGAGGATAGCGGCGTAGCACATCAATCATATTTTGCAGGTGCTGTCGGCGCTCCGCGACTGGCGCGCCCTTCGTGGGCCTTGCTTCGGCGTTCCGCAGATACCATCCGTGCTGCGCGATGTCTTTGATGGATTGCATGGTGCAGATGTCGCGGTAGTCGGTCGTCTCCGCGTGCGCGAGCAGCGCCGTCAGACGCTCTCTGCGGCTCTCGATTCTATGAGTGAGCGCCGCGCCGGAGAATCCCATCTCGCGCATACGTTCAGTCCAGAACGAGCTCTCGCTGCTCCACTCAGCGGGCTCGGTCATCAGGCTGGGGGAGTATTTCACGAAGAGCCGGGCCGGCACACGCATCTCGGATTCCACCAGCACCTTATCGAAGAGCCCCACCATGCGGCGCGGATAGGCCTCGATCAGTGGCTGCGCATGTTTGCCGAGCAGATCAAAATGGGCGCTAAAGAGCGCAATCTGCGCTGGATCGTGTGTCACCAGCGCCGAGTCCACAGTGGAGCCGTCGGCGGTGGCGAAGAAGAGCGCGGCTGCATGGTCTGGGACGATGAGCATGTCGTATGGCGTCTGGAGCGTCTCGTGCTTGGGGACGTAGAGCGATTCATACTCACCAGCGCCGAGCAGGTCGAGCATCGTCTGTACCAGCGTGACCGAACGGCTGATGTCGCGATTCAGCCGCCAGATTTGCCGCGCCCGCCAGCCGCGTGCGAGCGCGCCGCGCAGCGCGTAGACCCAGTCAGTTCCGAACGGTGGGTTGAATGGATCAAGCGCGCCCTCGCCCTGCCAGGTCAGTTGAATGGTCTGATCCAGCGAGCGCGGAGGCGGCGCGGTCGCCAGAATCTCGATGGCGGCCTCCAGGGCTGCGCGAGGGCCGCGCACCGCTCCATCTGCTGGCGTCATCGCGGAGCCTTTCACACTGTGCCGCGTCGTTGCGCGTCCAGTGTGAGCTATCATACGACGGTCGATCAACGCGTCAACCGGCGCACTGATGAAGCGGCTACGCGGCGTAGGACGAGACCGATGCGCGGGCCGTTCGCGCAAGGAGCGCACCTGGCTCTGGAACAGGGTTTGGCGCTCGGTCGGGGGAAGCTTGAGCGCCTCGGCGATGCTGTCGGCGTGTCCGGAGTTGAAGCGCGGCGTCCGTTCGCCGCGCAACCACTTATACACAAGCGAGAGATCCAGCTCCAGCAAGCTCGCGAGATCGCGCGGGGTGAGATTACGCTCTGTCAGCAAGGTGTTGAGATAGCCACCAAACGAGGGACCATCCACTGCCGTATCAATGCTTCGGATGGTCTCGATGGCTTCAGCTTCCTTGTCCATACGTAGCGTCGCTCTTCCAGGAGGATGCTCAAAACGGGCAGCTTCTCACAAGCGCCACCTAACACTACTATCTAGTATAGCGGATATACGTGGCCAATTCCAATTATCTCTCACGACAATCAAGACCAACTGTCCTGTGCAGCAACAGAATGAGCGACAGATAGATTGCTACTGTGTGCCTATTACTAGCTCATGTATGGTCACAGACCCAAAGCCGCGTGGCATACGCCTGCTTGGATGGCTAGGTTGCGGATGCCATGAAAAGATGTTTGCTGTCGCGCCTGTATGTTCATTCCGCGTGTTAATAGAGCAGAGAGCTCATCTGTTCGGGACGCACGGCGGGCGAACCGCGATAGAAAATCACGTCATCCCGGTGGCAATAGAAGAGGTCATTTTCCCAGCGCGCATGCGCGATCTGCCAGCGACGGCGCTCCATACTGACACGATGCTCCCAGACATTGATCGACGAGGTATGCTGGCTTAGGGCCGTCTTTCTTCGCGCACGCATCACGCCGACCAGGATCAGCGTCGAGATGAGCGCGACGCCTCCGCCAGACATGAAGCCCAACACCATCGTGTTATCAACCTGCGCCGCGCCGGTCACAAGCAAACAGAGCGACAAGGCCAGCAGGCTCGCAAGAAGAAGGCGTAGCGGCTTATTCGGCTCTTGCCATGCAGGCTGCGGCTCCTCGGTATAGATGGGCGGTGCGAGGCGGGGATGCGCATAGGCTCGTGCCCGCTGGATGCGGTCATCCTTGCCGCAATACGGGCAGACGTTTATGGAGTGTTGAGCGATCATCGCGCCTCACCTGCGTTCCGTCGGCGGCTCAAGACTGACGGCTAGCCCCAATACATGGGTCAATGCTCTCCTGGCGGTGGGTATTCGGTGAGTATACGCGGCGCAAGCGCAGGGAGTTTCACTAGCATACGCCAAAAGTCCGATGCAACAAGCAGATGCAACAATCAGAGCGTCAACAGACCGCGTCGCGCGGCCAGTGTCACCGCCTCTGTGCGACTTGCAGCGCCCAGCTTGGTCATGATGGAGGAGACGTGAAACTTGGCGGTATGTTCGCTGATGCGGAGGCGGTTGGCGATGATCTTATTTGGCAGCCCCTG
>DATAOM010000081.1:0-5709 GCA_036265775.1 Ktedonobacterales bacterium
CGCGCCGCCCGGCAGATCATGCAACAGCACGATCGCGCCCTGTGGTCCGCGCTCAGAATTCTGCGCAAGATAGCTCAGGGTGTAGTGGATGCTGCGGACCGTGCCGCGCCGCGCCGAGCTAGCTGAGCTATCAGTGCGCGCTGGCTGTGGCGGCTGGGCAGGCTGCTGTGGCGCTGGATCGAGATTCGGCTCGCTCATGGCGACGGTCTACTCCCTACTCTGATATATGACATTTTGACGCTTTCAGGACTGTCCGGACAGCGCTGGCACGTTATAGAACGCCGACAGGCCTGCGTAGCGCGCACTCTCGCCCAACTCGCGCTCGATGGCGAGCAGGCGGTTGTACTTCGCCACGCGCTCTGAGCGCGCCGGGGCGCCAGTCTTGATTTGGCCGGCGTTGGTGGCGACGGCGAGATCGGCGATGGTCGTGTCCTCAGTCTCACCAGAGCGGTGCGAGATCACGGCGCTATAACTCGCGCGCTTGGCCATCTCGATGGCGGCCAGCGTCTCGGTCAGCGTGCCGATCTGGTTGAGCTTGACGAGGATCGAGTTGCCAACTTCTTCGTTGATGCCCCGGCTCAGGCGTTCGGTGTTGGTGACGAAGAGATCGTCGCCGACGAGCTGGATGCGGTCGCCCAGGCGGTCGGTCAGTTCAGCCCAGCCAACCCAATCGTCCTCGTGCAGTGGGTCCTCCAGGCTGATAATCGGGTAGACGTTCGTCCATTCCTCATAAAGTGCGATGAGGTCGCTTGCCGAGAGCGTGCGCCCCTCGCGTTCCAGCGTGTAGTCCCCGTGGTCATAGAACTCACTTGCGGCGGCGTCGATGCCGAGCGCGACATCCTCGCCGGGGCGATATCCTGCCGCCTGGATCGCCGCGACGAGCAGGTCCAGCGCCTCGCGGTTTGACGGAATAGACGGCGCAAAGCCCCCCTCGTCGCCGACGTTGGTATTGAGATGGCGGTCGTGCAGCACTTTCTTGAGCGCGTGGTAGACCTCCGCGCCCCAGCGCAGCGCCTCGGCGAAGGTGGGCGCGCCGACGGGCAGGATCATGAACTCCTGCAGGTCGGTCGAGTTCTCGGCGTGTTTGCCGCCGTTGAGGATGTTCATCATCGGGACAGGCAGCGTGCGCGCAGCCAGCCCACCGATGTGGCGATAGAGTGGCAGGCCAAGCTGGTTGGCGGCCGCATGCGCGACGGCGAGCGAGACGCCGAGGATCGCATTCGCCCCCAACGCGCCCTTATTAGGTGTCCCATCCAGCGCGTTCATCTGCTCGTCCAGCGCCGCCTGATCTTGCGCATCTAGCCCGGCGAGCGAGTCCTGAATTGTCTCATTGACCGATTTGACCGCCGCGAGTACGCCCTTACCGCCAAAGCGCGTGGGATCGTCATCGCGCAACTCGACGGCCTCGTGCGCGCCGGTGGATGCGCCGGAGGGAACCATCGCGGTCCCGCTCGCGCCGCCAAGAAGCGTCACCGTCACCGCGACGGTGGGATTGCCGCGCGAGTCCAGGACCTCGTACGCGGAGATGGCCTCGATGATGGTGTCGTCGCCATGAGTTTGCACGCTCGACCTCCTCGCGCTGTCCAGGTGGACACGGCGCACGGCGTGGCGCGCCTGATTTCTCTGGAAAGGGGCATACGCGCGAATTATAGGGACCTGGCGAGCCGCGCGTCAACTTGTGTGACAGCGCTGTGATATGACCTCAGTGAACTGTCTGCTGTCATTGTGACAATGAGCGTTCCGGCGAACTACCCGCGTTGAGCGCGCCATAGATTGCCTGCATCTTGGCGGCCTGCTCAATGCCCTCACGCACGCGGCGCTCCTGTTCCCGCTGGTCCCATTCCTCCGGCGCGATTCGCCCCTCGCGCGCGATCAGATACTCGCAGAAGAGCGCATAGAGGAAGGTCAGCGCGCCTAGCGCCAGCAAGCCGATGCCGGCGATATGATTCAGCTGCTCATCTTGTCCAGCGGGCGCGACCACTAGAAAACCGCCGAGCGCCAGAGCGACAATCAGCACAATCCAGCGGCCCTTACGCCCACCCACGAGCGCGTCCCGATCGCGGAAGAGTTTATCGAGAAGCGTGTTCACAGCGGACCCCCTGCCTTGAACGCGTAGAACTCGATGAGTGTCGTTCAGGCCTCATTGTACATGAGTCAGCCAATATGGGAAGTGGCGTGAACGCTAGCTAGCTTGCAGGCGGGCCAGCCTGGATGCGCGCGCGAAACTCCTCCAGCGTCCAGCCTAGCCCCTCCTCGATCCACCACGTCGCGCCAGCCTCCGCGAACGGCTGAACCTGCTCGCGCGCCGTGCTGACATCCGCTGGCGACTCGCCGCTTACCGCCACGTCGAATGGCGCATCAGATGATCGCTGCTCACGGACATACGCCAGCGCTTCACTCACGTCAGACGGTGTCAGCGGCTCGCGCCGGTCTTGATGATACGACTTCAGGCAGAGGCCGTCCCAGCGCGCGGCGCGGCGAACCGGCGCATGATGTGGCCACCCGGCGGCGAGCCAGATCGGCGGGCGTGGCGACTGCGCAGGCCGGGGATGTAACGTGACCTCCTCGACGGTGTAGTGCTCGCCAGCGAAGGAAAAACGCTCTTCAGTCAGCAGGCCAGAGAGGATCGATAACCCTTCATCCAGCTTTTGCGCGCGAATCTTCGCATCGCCCTCCTCGCCAAAGGCGGTGAAGTCAGCCTCGCGGAATCCCAGCCCGGCGACGCAAATCATCCGACCGTTCGACGCCTGATCGAGGTTGGCGATCCGTCGCGCCGCCAGCCAGGGTCGCTCACGCGCCAGCGGCGCCGCCAGTGTGCCGATCCTGATGCGCGTCGTGTTCAGCGCTACGGCGGTGAGCGCGATCCAGGGGTCGAGCACAGCGGTCGACATGTCGGCGCCGCCGAGCAACACATCCCAGAGGAAAAAGCCATCCCAGCCTGTAGCCTCAGCCTCGATGGCAAGCTGCGCGAGCGTGCGCGGATCGGCGTACTCGCCGGTGGTTGGGACATCCAGACCATACTTCATCGACTCATCCCCTTTGAGCTAGCAGGCTACATGATATGCCATACTGGAACCGGCGTGGTGGAGCCGCCTCGACGTTTCTTGGTGTTCTTTGGCATCTGTGAGTCGTTCCTGCGCGGTCAGAAGGAAGGGGAAGGGACTATGCACGTTCGCGCGACCAGTGTACATCTCCAGCCGGACAAAGTTGATGAGGCCATTCGCATCTTCCAGGAGTCCGTCGTTCCCGCTGCCAAACAACAGGCCGGGTTTCGCGGCGCCACGCTGCTAGTTGATCGCGCAACTGGGAAGGGCTTGTCATTGACCCACTGGGCATCGGAGGCCGAGATGAAGGCTGGCGAGAGCAGCGGGTACTATCAGGAGCAGATCGCCAAGTTCGGCCCGCTGCTGACGGCGCAACCATCGCGGGAAGCGTTTGAGGTAGCGGTGACGGCGTAGTAGCGCCAGAGGGCCGGTGTGAGGGCGCTCCACATTCCGCGTTCAGGAATCCCTCATGCCGTCCGCTGGTCTACCCGCACCACACCGCGCTACCTGTTGTCGGCGTTGTGGCGGGCGTCTTGGTGGTGGAAGGCGTGATGGTTGGCGTGGCGCCGCCGGTTATGCCAGAGATGAGATTGTAGCGAATCTTGAGCGCCAGGATACGCGTCACCGAGGCGTCTATCTGCTGCTGGGTGATCTTGCCATTCTGGAGTTCGACTTTCATCCCAGTGATGATGGCCTGTATCATATTCGGTCGCCACGGCGCCATGATCATATCGTTGCCCGCCTCGAAGGCCATGATCGCCGCCTGGGTGAACGAAAAGCGATCGGTGATGCCCTGCATGTAGAGCGCGTCGGTGATCGCCACGCCCTTGAATCCGAGTTCATTGCGCAGGACGCCAGTGATGATGGGCTTCGAGATCTCCGCTGGTAGATCAACGTCCAGGGCAGGCATGAGCACGTCGGTGGACATGACCATCTGCATCTGCCCGCTCGCGATCAGCGCTTTGAACGGCGCGAACTCGGTCTCTTCGAGCTGCTCCTTGGTCCGGTTGATTACTGGCAGTCCCTTGTGCGCGTCGATGACGGCGGCGCCGAGTCCAGGAAAGTGTTTGGGAACGCCGACGACGCCGCTCGACTGTAAGCCATCGATCCAGGCGCTCGCATACTGGGTGACCGCATCAGGCGTCTTGCCGAAGGTGCGTCCCCACTGGTCGGTCGAGCAGACGATAGAGATGTCTACATCGGGCGCCAGGTCGGCGTTGAAGCCGAAACTGAGCAGATCCTTCGCGGTCTTGGCTCCCTCAGCGCGGGCGATGGCGGGATCGCCGGACGCAGCCATCTTCGGCGCGGACATGCGTGGGCCGAGATATTGCGCCAGCCGGTCCACAAGGCCGCCTTCAAGATCGAGGAAGGTGAACATCGGAATCGGGCTGTCCTTCTGACCGCCGGCCAGGAGGTCCTTCACCTGCTGCGCTGTGCCCATCGAATAGCCGTAGAGGATGACGCCGCCAGGGTGAAACGGCTTGACCATCTGCTGTTGCGCAGGCGTATATGTTGGCTCATAGAACTGCATGATAATCATTTGGCCGAGCTTGTCTTCGAGCGACATCTTGCTGACCATCTGCGCCGCGATCTCTTCGGGCGTGGGTGGGCGTGGGGTGGCCGTCGCGGTGGGCAATGACGGCGTGTTAGAGGCGTCGCCAAACGGCAGACTGCATCCGGCGAGGAGCGAGATGAGCGCGGCCACGAGGACCACTGTCGCGGGAAGAGAGCGAGAACGTGGCAGTCGCGCTAGTCGCATGTCCAGCAACCTCCACAGTGCGGCGCATCAGGGGCAAGGGTCGTGGGTCACGAAGTCAAATTGGCGGGCCGGGCCTGATTTTACCGTGAAGCGCGCACAAGGGGAAGCATTTTGCGCGCCAAATAGGACGAACAGGCGTCTATGCGGGCTATGATTATGACGCTGGACGGCGGAATATGCGTTGCTGCGTCGCGCTGAGGAAATAGACGTAGAGTACCAGCAGTGTCAGCGCCGCGCCCAGCAGCTCCCAGAAGTAGGGGATGCCTGCGCCGCCAATGTACACCTCTGGCGCGTAGGGCGCGAAGCTGGTGGTGTAGACTGCCCAGAGCTGGCGCGCCTGTCCGATGGCCCCAGCGACGGCCAGGCTGGTCAGCAGCGCGACTGTGATGGTGAGCGTCGCCATGCCGAAGCCCAACGCCCGGCTGCGCGGCACATCCACGAGCCGCTTGTAAAACGCGGCGGGCAGCTCCGGCAGGCGTGGACCGATACGCTGGATATAGAACTCCTTGATGAGGTTCATCGTGATGAGGTTGTCGCGATAGTCGCGCGCGAGGTCCAGCAGACGCACGAAGAAGCCGAAGCTCAGGACCGAGCTGATCGCCAGCACGACTGCGATCACGAGCGTCACGGTGAGCCGGTTCGAGGCTGAATACGAGCTAAGAAGGACGCCGCCACCAGTGGCGAGCGCGGCGGTAGCTAGCAGATACAGATTGAGCAAACTGGCGGTGGAGTCTTTCGCCTGGTAGGCGGCGGCGCTGGCGTGCTCGAATTCTTCGAGGAGAATGTTCTCCGCTTTGAGCGTCACCTCGGCGCCGCCAGCGGACATCGCCGCGATAGCCGACATGGCGGGTTGCGCGCCGGTTGGGAAACCTTGCTGCGGATAGCCCTGCATGTATTGCTGGCCAT
>DATAOM010000082.1:0-5128 GCA_036265775.1 Ktedonobacterales bacterium
TGTCCCTGTGCCTGGTCCCAGCGCCAGGCGGGTTCGTGGCCGCTCAGATGGACACCACCTAGCCATCGGTCGATGCCATGCAATTGCATCCAGTCCACCTGGCCTGCCAAGACAGCATTGCCCTGCTCAGTCAACAGGAGCTCCTGCTCAAGAAACGCAGTCTGCCCAGCAGTGCCGCTGGAGAACACGGGGAGTACGAATGCGCCACCATCCTGGCGGATAACTAACGGACTGGAGCCCTGTGACAGGTCATAGACGAACTGCCAGAACGACCAATCGCCCATAAACGGCGCCTCCTCCTTTCGTTGTGCGGCGACGAACAATGGGACTGGGCGCATCGGCCCGGCGGCCAGCGTCTCAGGGATCTGGCGTTCGGTGCGTGAAAGTCCACTCGTCACGCTCGGAAACTCCTGGAGGTGACGCTTCAGCGCGCCGGCAAGAAAGGGAAGCGCCGATGTGTCACCAGCGAGCACGCGCTCGATCGTCGTGGGATCGGGCGAACGAAAGGCGTCCCATGCCTCATGCGCCAACGTGAGCATCTCAGATGTGATTGGACGCCTCTGCGGGAAGAGTGAACTGAGCTCCACTGGCGTCAACTCGCCGAGGCCATGAAAGGAGGTGCGTTCGGGGAAGGAGTCGATTGCGATGAGCGAGAGGATCGTCTTGCCGCGCTCCTGCTCGGCCAACCAACCGAGAATCTGCAAGACTTGTAGTTGATCGTACAAATCATGCTCGAACCAGAGCACGACTTCGCGCTCATTTCGGAAGCGTTCGAGGATGCTGTCGCGCGCGCGGAACTCTTCCAGCGCATCCTCATAGGAGGACCAACCGCGCTCCGCGAGGAAACGAGCGCGCACTTCACTGAGTTGTTCCAGGGTCAACCCTGCGGGAACAGGGCCATCGTGCAGGACATCGCGCCAGGCGAGGAAGACGCCAGGGATGCCCGAGCGGCGCAATGAGATCGCGGTCGAATCGCCGTTGGTGATATGCAGCATGCTGTCTCCCCTCTCATTTCCCCTCATCGCCGAGCAGCCCAAACAAGCGGACGCCTGCCTCGGTCAGTCGACGCCAGAGTGGGCTTTCGGGCGGCTCGCCCAGCACCGTGAGGCCAAGCCCAGTCAAGAAGGCGAGGTAGGCCTGGGCGATGACCTCAGGTTTGCCAGGCGCCAATTCTCCAGCGCGCTGGCCCGCCTCGATCACTGGCGCAATCCGTTCGGTAAACCGATCAGTCACGGCAAAGAGCTGCTCGGCAAGGTCTGGAAACCGGTCGCGCAGGCCCAGGACATGCTGTGTCAGCCGCAGGTAATTGGTTTGGCGCGCAACGAACGTTACCTGGGTATGCGCCATCTCGCGAATGACCGCGCTGGGTCGCATGCCTGGCGGCGCATCTATAGCAAAGACACGCTCCAACTCGGCGAGCGGCTCAAGCACCGCCGCATGGAAGAGCGCCTCTTTGGAGGCAAAGTACAGGAACACCGTGCCATAGCTCGCATGAGCGGCGGTGGCGATGTCGGCCATGGATGCCTCGGCGAAGCCCATACGCGCGAAGACAGGAATCGCCGCCTGCAAAATCTGGTCACGGCGAGCGCTGCGCCTCTGGGCGTTCTGCTCCGCAGTCTTTGGCATGCACTGCTCTCCAATGTGGTTGGTTTATGACTGATCGATCAGTCATTAGTCACGACGCCATTATAGTTTGCGGAACAGATGTCTGTCAAGGCGCACTTCGCTCTGGTCCGCGCTTCCTTTGCTTCTGGGTCCGCAAGTTCTGCTCGTAGTCGAGGAGCAACTGTCTCGTCCTTGCCGTCGCTTTTTCTTGCAGACGCGGGGTTGCATGCCCGTAGACATCAAGCGTCATCGCAATTGCGCTGCGCCCTTCGTATGTTATCCAGGGATAAAACTTGGCGCGCGTGCGCATAGAAAGACGGAGGCGGAGCATTCTGTAGCGATGATAGACTTTGCTGGATGGCTGCCTGCGCCGTCATGGATAGATACGATTGTCCTGGAATACGAAAGTGAGTAGGTGGTGGACGACACGACCGGCGAGGCGGAGGTACTTGCCCGGCTCACACAATGGGCGGAGCGAGAGCCGCTCGTGCGGGCGCTTCTGCTCGAAAGCTCACGGGCGCATCGCCGCGCGCCCGTCGATCGCTTCTCTGATTACGACGTCCTGGTCGTCGTCGCCGATCTGCGCGCCTTCGCGGAGGACGACGCCTGGCTGAGCAAGTTCGGCGCACCGCTGGTCACGTTTCATGATTCCGGCACGGTGTGGGATGTCGAGACGTACGCGCGACTCGTCCTCTACGAAGACCATACCAAGATCGACTACGTGGTCTGGCCGGTCGCCCTACTCGAAGCAGTAGTTCAGCGCCAGGAACTGCCCGAGTTACTGGACTGGGGCTACCAGGCACTGGTGGACAAAGACGCGCTGACGCCCGCATTGCCCGCGCCCACCTACACCGCGTATATCCCCAGGCCGCCGAGCGAGCGGGAGTATCAACGGCTGGTCGAGGAGTTCTGGTGGGAATCCACCTACGTGGCCAAGAACCTCTGGCGCGACGACCTGGTCTTCGCCAGGTACAACCTCGATATCGTCATGCGGCACGAGGTGTTGCTGCAGATGCTGGAGTGGCGCGTCGAGGTGGACCACGGCTGGACATGGAAGCCGGGCGTCGTCGGCAGGGGACTCAAGGCCCACGTCTCGCCGGAGACCTGGGCGGAGCTTGAGAAGACCTGGGTAGGGGCGGAGATCGCCGAGAACTGGACGGCGCTCTTTAGGATGACCGCCTTGTTCCGGCGGATCGCGCGCGAGGTCGCCAGCGCGCTGGACTATGACTATCCCGCTACGCTCGACCAGCGTGTGACGTCCTATCTAGAGGAGATTCACCGCCTGCCTCGCGCCGCTGACTCGTGATATCCTCCTCGCACGAGCATCTGCCGACCAATGCGGGTCCTGGCGGTATCTGGTCCGCACTGGCTGTGAGGTACACTCACCAGGCGTCGCCTCCTCATTGCCATCTCTCTTGATCCCGCCAGGGGCGCCAAGGAGTCTCTTCATGCCGCGATGGATGTATTTCCTGCTGCTGGCTCTGCCTGCCACCTTCATCGCCGAGGCGCTGCACGCTTCTCCTGTCGCGGTCTTCCTGCTGGCCGCGCTGGCGCTGATCCCGCTGGCGGGCTTGATCGGGCTGGCGACGGAGGCGCTCGCCGAGCGTCTGAGCTACACCCTCGGCGGCCTTCTCAACGCGACGTTTGGCAACGCCGCTGAGCTTATCATCGGCATCACCGCGTTGAGCGCGGGGCTGACACAGGTCGTGCTGGCCTCCATCACGGGATCAATCATCGGCAATGTGCTGCTGGTGCTCGGCATGTCCATGTTCGCCGGGGGGGTACGTCATGGCGCGCAACTGTTTAGCAAGGCCAACGCCGGGCACTACGCCGCGATGATGGCCATCGCCGTCGTCGGAATGGCGCTGCCCTCGCTGATCGCGCTGGTGGGCGAAGGAACCGGTCCGAACCCAGCGCTGGTGCGCGGACTGGCGCTACATGAGCTTTCACTCGCCGTGGGCGTCTTGCTACTGGTCAGCTACTGCGCCTACGTGGGCTTCTCCGTCTTTGGTCTCGGCGCGAAGGGTGGACAGGTCGCCAAGGACCCCGCTGGGCCGCTCACACCGCTGGAGGAAGTGACCGTCGCCGAGGAAGGCGACACGGGGATGCTGGTCGAGGGCGCGCGTGGCGACACTCAGGTAGCGGACAAGACGGCGGCGCAAGGCGCGCGCGAGGAAAAAGGTGCCCTCGGGCGACTGGAGGCGCTGTGGCATAGAAGCCCGGCGCTGCCCGTAGTGACGTTAGGGTTGGTCACGGCGCTGACCGCCATCGTCAGCGAGGCCCTGGTGGGCGCGATCGAGCCGGTGGCGGAGCAGGTGGGCCTCAATCCCTTCTTCATCGGCCTCATCATCTTGCCCATCATCGGCAATGCGGCGGAGCATTCCAGCGCCGTCACTTTCGCCTTGCGCAACCGCATGGAGGTCTCGATGGCGATCACCGCCGGGTCCTCCATCCAGGTCGCGCTGCTGGTGACGCCGGTCCTCGTGCTCATTAGCTGGTTGGTGGGGCATCCACTCGATTTGCTCTTCGCGCCCTTCGAGCTGGCGATCCTGGCGCTCGTGACGGGCATCTTCGCGCTGGTCAGCCTGGATGGCGAGTCTACCTGGATCGAGGGTATGCAGCTCTGCGTCTTCTATCTGATCGTCGCGCTCTGCCTCTTCTTCGTTCCCGCCTGACCCGCACAGCGTCCAGCGCAGACCGCTGGCGGCAGGGCGGGCGAGGCTCAGGTCACGTCGCGCTTGTTTCGCTCAGGCGGGGTGGCTCTGGCTCGACCAGCGCAGGCTGCTGCGACGATGGCTCAGGCAATGCGGGACCCGTCGGCGGCTCTGGCATGCCGATCACCCGGATGCGCCGGCGGACGCCGGGCTGCTGTTCGATCAACGCGGCAAGGGCGTCGGGCGCGAGAAGCGCGGCGCCCTTTGGGGCGGCGCTGCCCAGACGTGTATCGGGCTGCGCGGGCCAGCTCAGGCTAAACTTGCCGGTGTCGCCGGTGACGAGATAGGTCTTCGGCGTGGAGCCGACGGTGATCAGCGTCAGCGTCTCGATCGCGTCCCACGGCAGCGTGCGCGTGATCGCCCCGTTCTCGACGCGCAACCCCTCCGCGCTCGCCTGAACCTGCTTGCGCCAGGGCTTGTTGGAAGAGAGCGCGATAAAGGCCAGGCCCAGCCCAATCGCGGCGGCGCAGAACGAGAGCGCCGCGATGGCGAACGCGCCGGGGGTGTGCGGGAACGAGGCGAGCAATGCCTGCACGCGAGAAGGGAAAAAGAGGATGGAGAGATATTCGGCGACGAACAGACAAAGCAGGATGATTCCGGGGATGCCGCCGATGAGCAGCAGCAGGCCAAGCGCGACGCTCCAGGAGCGGCTGAGGTACGAGCCGGGGAGGGGCATCACGTAGCGCGCGCCGTCCGCGAGGTCTGGCGACTCCTCGCGCTCGGCGGGGCGACCAGTGCGTTTGAGAACCACGACGCCGCTGAGCGAGAGCGCCAGCGCGACCAGCAAAATCTCGCTGGCGGCGACAAGC
>DATAOM010000083.1:0-3681 GCA_036265775.1 Ktedonobacterales bacterium
GGATACCTGGGTACAGGCGCTCTATCTCGTCGTTGGGGCGCTGCTGATTGGGCTGGCGGCGCTGCTCCAGTGGGCTGAATCGCACGAGACCGGCGTGAGCGCCGTACATCATCCTGCCTGAACAGGTAGATGGCAGGCCGCTCAAAAACCAGCCGCTCATCAGAGCGGCTGGCGATTCTATGCGGTTGCCGTGCAATGCTACATCTGGCTATTCGACGAAGTCGACCGAGATGCCCTGCGGAATGTAGCCCTTTTCCGCGGCGCGCCGCAGGAAGAGACGGATGCTTTCCTTGCCGCGCTCGCCCATGTCCACCGTCCAGTCGTTGACGTACATGCCCACGAAGGTGTCGGCGGTCGCGGTCTCCAGCCCGCGCGCGTACTGCATCGCGTGCTGCAACGCCTCCTGGCGATGCTCCAGACCATAGACGATGCTCGCCTTGAGGATGCGCGAGAGCTGCGCCATCGTCTCCGGACCGAGGTCGCGACGCACCGCGTTCACGCCGAGCGGCAGTGGCAGCCCGTTCGTCTCCTGATACCACCACTTGCCCAGGTCTACGACGCTGTGCAGCCCCAGCTCGCCATGCGTCAACTGCCCCTCGTGGATCAGTAGTCCCGCCTCGGCCTTGCCCGACGCGACAGCCTCCATGATCTGGTCAAAGGGCATCACGTCATAGGCGAAGTCGCCGAGGAAGAGGCGCAGCGCCAGGAACGCGCTGGTCATCTCGCCGGGGATGGCGATGCGCCTGTCGCGCAGCCATTCGGGGTCCACCGGCTCGCGTGTGACGACCATCGGGCCGTAGTTGTCACCCAAGCTGGCGCCGTGCGAGAGGATGGCGTACTTGTCGGCGACGTAGGCGTAGGCGTGAACGGAGATCGCGGTGATCTCGATGCGCCCCTCGCGCGCCCACTCGTTAAGCGTCTGGATGTCGCGCAGGACATGCTCGAACTCGAAGCCCTCGCTATCTACCTTATGCTCGGCGAGGCCATAGAACATGAAAGCGTCGTCGGAATCGGGGCTGTGGCCAAGCTGGATGCGCCGCGTCGCAGGAGTGTTCGTCGGGGTGGTCATACATCTCTCTCGCTTCTATCAGGAGCGCCGGTGGGTTCTTTTCCTGACAGATTGTAACGCAGAGGCGCGTGGCAACACGATGACACGCTTGGCTCCCATGCAGCGGCGCCGAATGAGTTCGACTCATGGTCCAGGACTGGAGCGCGCCGCTCATCTCGGCCAGTACCATAGGCTGGTGGCATAAATCCCGAAAAACAGCGGGTGATCAGTGACTGAGTGGTGTGAGCCGTATCTGCTTCGCAAGCCCATAAGCGGTCGGGAGATCACTGGCGCTCTCGACAAATACACGACCGATCACGAGCACAGAATTGTTCGGCGCAGCAATCTGGGACATACCCGGCGGCGCGGTTCCTTTCCAGCCAGGTCCGCTAATGAGGTACTGGCCAGCCGTGGTTCCCGTGGCGCGTTTGCCAACGTAGGCAAAATTCGTTCCGTCCGACGGATCGGTGAACTGCAGGCTGTAGTACCGGCCCGCCATGTCCGGCACGCGCAGGACTTGCGGCCCTTTGGCGAGGTCGAGCAAGCCGCCGACATAGAGTACGTCGTCGGTCCCTGTCCCTAATAAGCTGGCGTTTGACGCCGCAGGCGAAGAGAGATTGGGCGTTGCGTACAGCGTATTGACGGGGACAGGGCCGTCGCCGAGCCCATGCTGAACGATCGCTCTTTTGTAGGCGCTATAGGTGAACCTTGGCCATAGGTAAATGAACACGAACGTGCCGAGTACCCAGACGATGACGGTCAAGGCGACGAACCCAATGAGCCCACTTCCACCAGCAGAAAAAATTCTGTAGACGACCCAGGCGAGGATTGCCAGGATGACGAACGTGATGGGATACGCATATTTTAGAATGAATCGGTTCATAGTCAGCGCACTCGCTTGACCGGCGGTACGTGATACTCGCCATCGAGGATAGCAGGGCCAGGCAGGTATGCGCGGAGCATCAACTTGAAGGCGCCAGCCGGCGCCGGCAGCCAGTTGGACTCGTGTCCTGCGGGAGCCGTGCGCTGAATGTAGATGTCGATGGAGCCATCGGCGTTCGGCGCGAGGTCGGAGCGGCTGCCGAGGCTGTAGCGATCGATGGGGTTCCTTACCATGTACCCGACCACATCGTTCATAGTCAGCGACCAGAAGGCGTCGTTCGGTGGGAGTTGTCCTGCGGGAAAGTGCAGGACGTACTCCCGCTGGCCGTTCAGCTTCCCCCCGTCGCCGTCGACGGTCGTCGTCCAGTACGCCGCCTCTTGCACGACATTGACGGCGGGCAGGGTCCTGGCGCAGGCGGCCCGCACCAGGAGGCCATTGCCAGGCTGGCCGGCTTTCATGGTGATGCTCCACCCGTTGACGGTCGTGGTTATGGCTCTCAACGCCACGTTCATCAGGATCTGTGCTGTGAGAAAGGCCAGCACGGCGCCCACAATGATGCCTTGCACGACGTGAGAATCCGCGAGCAGTGTGAGGAAATTGGTCATGCCATGGCTCTCAGGGTGATCCGAGCACGCGCCGGCGCCGCTTGCGGTGTGCTATGCGCTCGCATGAACTGATGAAACGACGTGACGTCTTCAGCAGTGAAGTGAACTGGATGATTGGGCGTGGGGCCAAGCAGTGGCGCCACCTCCCACTCTATCTTGTGTCGCTCCTCCCGTCAAAGGCGGAACGGGCATATGATAGTCTGTACGTCGAATCCCTGTATTCCAGCGGTCGGCAAGCCAGAACAGGGTCAGCGTGACACGACGCTCATCACTGCCACGAATCTCACGTTGCCTCACCCTATCATCTTTATCCTCTTCTTTATCCTCTTCGCCGCTGAACAAAGCCAGATATCGTAACGCCACTGAGTGAGCGCCGATCACTCCACAAGGGCACGCGTCAGCATAACAATGGTGACGAACGTACGGAAGAGATCCAGCCGATCGGAGCCACCGAAGCGCACGGTGCGCGCCTGCCCCTCCACCACCTCGACACCACGTAGCCAGGCGGCCATCTCGGCCATATCCGCCGTGATGAACGTCAACTCGACGGTGGTTTGCTCCGGAAATTGCGGCGGTCCGGCAGGTTTCGCCTCGGTCAGGGCGAGCCGCGCGCCCTCGCGGATGAGGTCACGCGCAGTATCAGGATGCAGGCTCTCGGCGGCGTAGCGCGAGACCGAGCGCTTGACTTCGACGCAGTGCGGCGCGGGCGAGAGGCGCTTCGCCTCGGCGGCGGTCACCTGATCGCCGGTGACCAGCGCGATGGGCACACCGTAGTGCGCGGCGACGAGCGCGTTGAGCGCCGTCTCGCCGACGATCTCGCCGTTGATACGCGCCTCCCAGATCGCGCGTGGATTGTAGCTGTGGCTCAGGATGGCCTGGCTGGCGCCGTAGGAGCCGTGGTAGCCGACAAAGAAGATCGCGTCGAACGAGCTATCCAGCCCTTCCATCATGTATAAGGGCTTGTGCTTGCCAGAGAGCAGTGAGGCGCGGCCCAGGATCTCATCAGGCGGGAGGTTGCGCATGACGTTGTGCGAGTCGTTAACGACGAAGCTCGTCGCGCCAGCCTCCAGCGCGCCCTCGATGGCGGCGTTCAACTCGCCCAGCAGCAACCGCCGCCCCATCTCGTAGTCGTATCTGCCTTGCAG
>DATAOM010000084.1:0-3760 GCA_036265775.1 Ktedonobacterales bacterium
TGCGCCGTGGCGCGGTCGAGCCCGCAGCCAGTGGCGCTCAGGAGCAGGACAAGCAGGCAGACGAGCGAGCTGGCGCGGAGCGTGCGTATCAGCATGGTGATAAACGCTTGCTAGCGCGCGACGGCTGGCGCGCGATGATAGGGCGGAGAAGGAGAAATTGGATCAGAGTAATGTCGTAACCCACACCGATTCGTAACACATCATCTGGCGCAGCTCAATACGACTGGAAAGAAGACGCCAGAGGCGTACACCACAGCTCGCCTCACTCTGGAGCGAGACTTGGCTCGGACTTCCCTATTTTGTGCCGCGGCGGAAGCTGGCGCTCTGGGCGGAGAGGCGGCCCGTCTCGAAGAACGTGGGGCTCTCGGCCATGTGCGAGCGGTCGGCGAGCGTCGAGAAGAAGGCGCTGACTGAGACGACGAGGCGCTCACCAAGCGACAGGCGCTCGGTCTCGAGGTCCTCATCCGCGAGCGTAGGGTCCAGGGGGAGTGGCAGATCAAGGGGAGAAAAGCTTTCAGGGTTGGGCGTCATAGGGAGCCTCGGCTGTTGCGGCCAGCCAGCGAGAGAACGAGCGCCAACCGCAGAGCCGCGCGGCATGCGTCCAGAAGAACTGGGAGAGAGACGTTGACCACACGCGAAAAGTTCCAGCGATCCAGCGCATCTCTATTCCTACTATACGGCGCGGTTATACATAACGCCAGTGAAATGCGTCACAGTATAACTGTGATCCAGTGGCGTTTCGCGGCGCGCGGCGCCCTACGGCGGGCATGTGCGCTACGCGAGCGGTATAATGCTTGGGCGAACGCTCTCGACGACAAAGAACACTCAAGGATAAAATCAATGAAGGTGTTGGTGACCGGCGCCGCTGGCTATATTGGCAGCGTCACGACCGAGACGCTGCTTGGCGCGGGCTATGAGGTCGTCGCGCTCGACAATCTGGAGGGCGGCAAGCGCGCCGCCGTCCACGAGGATGCGACCTTCGTTCAGGTCGACCTGCGCGACCGCGCAGCGCTGCTGGAGGTTTTCGCGGTCCATCGCCCCGACGCCGTGCTGCATTTCGCCGCGTATGGACTCGTCGGCGAGAGCATGGAGCGCCCCAACGAGTATTTTCAGAACAACGTCGGTGGAACCTGCAACCTCTTCGACGCCATGTTCGCGCACGACTGCCTGCGCTTTGTCTTCTCCTCCTCCTGCACCGTCTATGGCCAGCCAGAGACGATGCCCGTCACCGAAGATTTGCCGCGTCAATCGCTCAACCCGTATGGCGCGACCAAGATCATGATCGAGGAGATGTCCGAGTGGCACACGCGACTCAAGGGGCTGCGCGCCGCTATTCTGCGCTACTTCAACCCCGCCGGCGCGAGCGTACGCTTCGCCGAAGATCGCCCCTACGAGACACACCTGATTCCACTCGCGCTGGCCGTCGCTTCCGGTGAGCGCCCTTCAATCACTATCAACGGCGACGACTATCCCACGCCTGACGGCACGTGCATACGCGACTATATTCATGTCGTGGATGTGGCGGAGGCGCACGTGCGCGCGCTGGAGGCGCTGGACGAGCATCACCTGCTGGAGTTGAACATTGGCAGGGGCGTCGGCTCCTCCGTGCTTGAGGTGATCAAGGCGGCGCGCCGCGTGACGGGGCAACCCATCCCGGCGGTTGTCGGGCCACGGCGTCCTGGCGGCGCTGATAGCGCAATCACCTACGCCGATGTCACGCGCGCCGAGCAGGTTTTGCGTTGGAAGGCGACGCGCACGCTCGACGAGATGATTGAGAGCGCGTGGGACTGGAAGCGGCGTCACCCACAGGGGTATTCCACTATGGCGAGTGTCTCTTGAAGCAGTCCTGAGCGCTGCCGTCAGAAAGCGTCAGAAAGAGAAGCAAAGAGAATCTCAGCATGTGGAACCGCCGATCACAAGCGCCACCGCCCTGGCCACCACCCTCAGCCCACGTGTCTCCGCCCCCAATCCCGGGGCGCTATGGCTCGCAGCCACGCAGACGCTCGCGGCTGCTGATCGGCTTGATCTTCGTGGCGGTGCTGGCGATGGTCACGTGCGGTGTCCTGGGATCGTCGTTACGCCCAGGCTGGCTGACACTGCCCTGGTTCGGACCGACACACGCCTCGCTCGATGCGCTCTCATCTGATCTCGCCACCTATGCGAAGAGCCAGGGCGACGATATGGGCGTGGTTGTCTACGACATCACGCACAACCGCTATTATTCCTACAACGACGGCACGCCGTTCCTGCTCGCCAGTTCCGCCAAAGTCCCCATTATGCTCTCGTACTTCGATCTGGTCGAGTCGCAGAACCGGCAGCCCACTACCAGCGAGACGCAACTCCTCACGCGCATGATTACCGTCTCCGATAACGACGCGGCGCAGGCGCTCTTCCAGGCGCGCGGGTGGAACGCCGGGCAGGCGCAATACTTGCAGAAGATCGGCGTATCTGGCTACCAGCCCAACGCGAATGGCTGGGGCTGGGCGACGCTACCGCCGTCGAGCATGGCGCAGCTCTTCACGATGCTCTATCAGGGCAAGGTTCTGAACGAGCAGGACCGCACGCTAGCGATGAGGCTGCTGGGTGAGGTGGATGCCGACCAGCGCTGGGGTGTGGGCCAGGCGGCCCCCGATGGCGCGAGCGTCTACATGAAGGATGGCTGGGTGGCTGGACCAGACGGCTCCTGGGCGATGAATTCGTCGGGGATCGTCGAGACCGGTGGCGAGACCTACATCCTCAGCGTCTACACGCAGCATCAGCCAGGATATAGCTGGACCAAAGTGCAGCGCGCCGCCGATCTCGCCACCCAGGCGCTCACCTGAGGAAAGGCGAACTATGGAGACAGGAATCCATCTGCGCGTCGCGCGTCCCACCGACGCCTGGGACGAGATCCTGCGTTTCTACCGCGACGGTCTCGGCTTCGAGGTCATTGACTCTTTCATCGACCACAATGGGTTTGACGGCGTGATGCTTGGCCATCGTGGGCAGCAATATCACTTCGAGTTCACGCGCAAGCGCGGGCATGCGGCGGGTCGGGCGCCAACGCAGGACAACCTGCTCGTCTTCTATTATCCCGACGTCCAAGAATGGGAGCGCGCCGTGGCGCGGATGCTCCAACACGGCTACGCGCCCGTTCCCTCGTTCAATCCCTACTGGGATGTTCATGGCCAGACGTTCGAGGACGCAGATGGCTACCGTGTGGTTTTCCAGCAGGCGGCATGGGACTAGAAGCGCAGTGGCGCCAACCTCTCCGGCATACTCCAATCCGGCGTCTATCTACGGAACGAGGACGAAAGGCGAAAATCGTCATGTTGGCGCCCTTGATCAAGCGCTGCCCATGGACCGTCAAAAGAGGCTGTGCGCTCCTATTTCCCGTAGCGTTTGGCGTGCTGGTGAGCGCACTGCTGGCGGGCTGCGCCGGGACATCGGCGTCAACGGCGCCTTCGCTTCTCGTGTTCCGTGATGGGTTGGGGAACTTCGGCCTCTACAAGGGAGATGGTCCCATTGTCGCGCTCGACGCGAAGAACGGCCACCGTCTCTGGCAGCGCGCGCTCGACACCCTCCCACCTGGAACTCACCAGGTCAGCCCGCTCCTGCAGCCGACTGTCCAGGAGGGACTAGTCTACACACCGTATACCTACCGCGACCCATCCAAGCCGATCTCCCTTCAACGAGCCGCCCTCGAGGCGCTCGATCCAGCGACCGGGCAGTTACGCTGGCGGCATGAGGTCGCGCCAAAACAAAACACCAATGCAGAACT
>DATAOM010000085.1:0-16265 GCA_036265775.1 Ktedonobacterales bacterium
GAGCAGCCCCAGCCGTCCCGGCAGCCTGTCATGCGACATCGTGATTGGCTGCGAACCTAATGGCTCGCTGGGCATAGTAGACCTCTCTGAAGATAAGGAGCAGAATAACCTTGCCCCTCGATTGGCATGCGCAAAGTAGCACACGAAACGCATGGCGGCAAAGCTCGGCACGGCATAAGACAGGAGCAGCCGCATACAACGAGGCGGAGCGCAAGTTGGCCGCAGACTAGGAGACAAGGAGGTGAACTCTACCCCACGACCTCGATGTTGTCCTTGCCGCCGTAGATCGTCCACCAGGGCTTGGCGCCCTGCGCGATGACCTCGTTGAGCGCGTTGAGGTTCTGCACGCCGCGATCCTCCAGCCACGCCTCCAGCGCCGCGCGGCCCTCCTTCGCGTAAACCGGGATGCCATCCTGCCACGTGGCGCGGCCACACAGCACACCGGAGTAGTTGACGTCGGCCTCGTTGGCGAGCTGCAACGTCTCGCGGAAGACGGCGTCCGTGACGCCCGCGCTGAGGTAGATGAAGGGCTTGGTCGAGGCGCTCGCCGCCTCACGGAAGAGGCGCATAGCCTCGTCGCGCGAGTAAACTCTTGTTCCGCCGAACGCCTGTGTCCCCTCGACGTAGGTCATGTTCACCGGGACCTCGACCTTAAGCACGTCCACGCCGTACTTCGGCTTGGCAAACTCCTCCATGTACTTCATCACCAGTTCAGGCTTATGCTTGGCGAATTCCGGGCCTTTCTCGTCGCCAAGCGCGTCGTTGTAGGCCAGCGGCTCCAGGAAGAAGGGGATGTCGTAGGCGATGCACTCGGCCCCCACGCGCTCGATGAAGGCGTGCTTGATCGTGTTGATGTGCGTGTCGTCGGCGGCATTGTAGTAGAGCAGAATCTTGATCGCGTTGGCGCCCGCCTCGACGAGCCGGCGCACGCTCCACTCGTCCAGCAGATCCGGCAGGCGTCCCGGTTGGCTCGCGTCGTAGCCTGTCTTCTCATACGCCAGCAGCACACCAGCCGATGGGTCTTTGTCTTTCAGCGCGGGCAAGCCGTATTCCGGGTCCATCAAGATCGCGGTGGCATGACGTGTCAGCACCTTCGTCACGATGGTCTTGAACTCAGTCAGGTCCTCCGACGTCACCTGGCCATCGGCGCGCGCCTTGGCGATAGCTTTCTTCAGCGAGCCGCGCTGGTCCATCGCCGCCGCCGCGATCACGCCGCGCTCATTCGCCAGCGCATTGATGTTCTCGAATTTGCCCCTGGTCATCTCTACTTTGGCCATGCGTCCATCTCCTTTGATGTTGCAGGTTCCACGCAGGAATAAGCCGGGCGTGTTCTTCATCACGCCCACCGTCTCACTCAATCAGCCGGAGCCATTTTCTCACACAAGACCAGCGCCCGGCTAGCTGGAGGCCAGCCGCCCGGCGCGATAGCGGCGAATCAGGGTATTGGTCGAGCTATCGTGCTTCAGCGCCGCGTCATCGCTGGCAGAGAGTTCGGGGATGATGCGCGTCGCCAGCGCTTTGCCCAGCTCCACGCCCCACTGGTCGAACGAGTCGATCTGCCAGATCGTTCCCTGGGTGAAGACGCTATGCTCGTAGAGCGCGACCAGCTTGCCCAGCGTCTCTGGGTCCAGCCGCTCGGCCAGCAGCGTCGTCGTCGGGCGGTTGCCGGTAAAGGTCCGGTGTGGCGCGAGCCAGTCTGGCGTCCCCTCGGCCTTGACCTCCTCGGCCGTCTTGCCAAACGCCAGCGCCTCGGTCTGCGCGATGAGGCTCGCTATCAGCAGATCCTGGTGATTGCCGAGTGGATGCAGCGCACGCGTGAAGCCGATGAAGTCGGCGGGAATCAGCTCGGTGCCCTGGTGGATGAGCTGGTAGAACGAGTGCTGCCCGTTCGTGCCTGGCTCGCCCCAATAGATCGCGCCGGTCTGGTAGTTGACCTTCGCGCCGCTCAAGGTGACGTGCTTGCCGTTGCTCTCCATCGTGAGCTGTTGGAGGTAGGCGGGGAAGCGCTTCATGTATGTGCTATAGGGCAGGACCGCGACAGTCTGCGCTCCGAAGAAGTCGCCGTACCAGACGGCGAGCAGGCCCATCAGCACGGGAATGTTGCGCTCGAAGGGCGTCGTGCGGAAGTGCTCGTCGATGGCGTGGAAGCCGGCGAGCAATTTGCGGAAGTTCTCCGGGCCAATGGCGATCATCGTCGAGAGGCCGATCGCCGAGTCCATCGAGTAGCGCCCACCAACCCAGTCCCAGAAGACGAACATGTTGGCGGGGTCGATGCCGAACTTGGTCACTTCCTCGGTGTTGGTCGAGACGGCGACGAAGTGGCGCGCCACCGCCTTCTCGTCGCCAAGAGCCCGCAGCAGCCAGTCACGCGCCGTGCGCGCGTTGGTCATCGTCTCCAGCGTCGTAAAGGTCTTCGAGGAGATGATGAAGAGCGTTTCCTCCGGCGCGAGGTCGCGCGTCGCCTCGTAGAACTCGTCGCCGTCCACGTTCGAGACGAAGCGGAAGGTCATGTCGCGCTGGGTGTAGTCTTTGAGCGCTTCGTAGGCCATGACCGGGCCGAGGTCCGAGCCGCCGATGCCGATGTTGATGACGTTGCGGATGCGCCTGCCCGAATGCCCCAGCCACGCTCCGGAGCGGATCTGGTCGGCGAAGGCTGCCATCTTGTCGAGCACGGCGTGAACCTGCGGCACGACATCCTCGCCGTCCACGACGATGCTCTCGCCCTTGGGCGCGCGCAACGCGACGTGCAGGACGGCGCGATTCTCGGTGATGTTGATCTTTTCGCCGCGAAACATCGCCTCGATGCGCGCGCGCAGCCCGCTCTCCTCGGCGAGCTGGAGCAGCAGGCGCAACGTCTCGTCAGTGACGCGATGCTTCGAGTAGTCGAAGTAGAGGCCCTCCGCCTCGAAAGCCAACCGCTCACCACGCCTGGGGTCCTGCGCGAAGAGGTCACGCAGGCTCGTCGCGCGGATCTGCTGGTTATGCGCCTGGAGCGCCTTCCAGGCGGGGCGCTCGGTCAGCGGCGTTACGCTCTCGCTGGACATGCCATTGGACATGCGCCGCTCCCTTCAGACCGCTGGATTCAGCGCCTTCGACTTCTCCTCAATGCGCTGCAACAGGTCCTTCCACGACTTGACGAAGGCCGACGCGCCGTCCTGCTGGAGCTTGAGCGCGAGCGCGTCGATGTCCACTCCTACTTTCGCAAACTCGGCCAGCTTCGCTTCGGCGTCGCCGCCGCTAGGATCCATCATCGGGCCGACGACGCCGTGGTTGGCGAACGCCATCAGCGTGGATTCGGGTATCGTGTCAATCGTCTCTGGCGCTTGAAACGCTTCGACATAGAGCACATCAGAGGCGTTGGGGTCCTTCGTGCCGGTGCTGGCCCAGAGCAGCGTCTGCCGTTGCGCGCCCGCTTTTGCCAGCTTCTGCCAGCGCTCGGAGGCGAGCAGGTTGCGGTAGGCTTTGTACGAACGCTGGGCGATGGGGACGCCGAGGTGGTTGCGCATGCTCTCCGGAACCTGATCTTTGATCGCCACGTCCCAGCGGCTGATGAAGATCGAGGCCACCGAGGGAACGACCGGATCGAGGCCCGCCGCGATGCGCCGCTCGACGCCGCGCATGTACGCCTCAGCGGAGCCTAGATACTGCTCGCGCGAGAAGAGCAGCGTCACGTTGATCGGCACGCCATTGAAGATAGACTCTTCGATCGCGACGTTACCCTCCGGTGTGCCAGGGATCTTGATGAAGAGATTCTCGCGTGCGGCGCGCGTCCAAAGGTCTTTCGCTTCTTTGACCGTGCTGGCGGCGTCATAAGCTAGCAGCGGCGAGACCTCCAGCGAGGCCCAGCCATCCAGCCCACCAGTGGAGTCGTGGATTGGGCGGAAGAGGTCGCAGGCGGCGGTCAGGTCCTCGATGGCGAGATCGAAGAAGAGTTGCTCACCCTTGATGCCCTGGCTCGTCAGGCGTTGGATGGACTCGTCGTAGGCGTCACCCTCGCCGATGGCTTTGTCGAAGATCGTCGGGTTCGAGGTCAGCCCGGTGATGGCGAACTCCTCGATGTAGCGTTGCAGCCCGCCGCTGCGCACCAGGTCGCGGGTGATGTTGTCCAGCCAGAGGCTCTGGCCTGCTTCGTGCAATTGCTGCGCTGCGTTCATGTCGCTCCCTCCTTGGGATATTTGGCTCCGTGCGCCACATTGGCGCATCCTCATGGTCCGCGCTCTGTCGTCCTATGCCATCGACGGCGGATTTTGTGGCGCGATCACTGGCCCATCTGCCTGCGTCATGACGGGATTGCGCCAGCCGCCCACCTCTACCGCTAGCCCGCCAGCCTCGGGCGGCCCCCAGGTGTACGATTCATAGGGAAGGACTGGGACGACGTTGCCTAGCACGGGATCTACCACACGCCACGCCTCCTCGACGCTATCCTCGCGTGCGAAGAGCGTCTTGACGCCATGGATCGCGTCGTTGAGCAGCCGCTCATAGGGCGCCATCTCGTCGCCGGGGTGCTCCTGAAACATCAGTTCGACGCCACTGCCAACCATTGCCTCCCCTGGCGTCTTCACGCGCGCGCCAAGCGCCAGTTGTACATTCGGGCTGACGCGGAAGCGCAGGTAATTTGGCAGGCCCGGCGAGGCCTCGCTGAAGACGTTCTCTGGTGGCCGCTTGAGCTGTATCCAGACCTCGACGACGGTCTGCGGCAGGCGCTTGCCGGCGCGGATGAGGATGGGCACGCCCGCCCAGCGCTGATTCAGCATAAAGAGGCGCAGCGCCGCAAACGTCTCGACGGTGGAGTCTGACGCCACACCCGGCTCGTCGCGGTAACCACTATACTGACCGCGCACAAGATCCTCAGGCTGGACCGAGCGCATCGCCTTGAACGCCTCAGCCTTGGCGTCGCGCACACCGTCCAAGTCGCCACGTCCCGGCGCCTCCATCGTCAGCAAGGCGACGAGTTGCAGCAGATGGTTCTGGATGACGTCGCGGATGGCGCCGGCCTCTTCATAGAATGCGCCGCGCCCCTCGACGCCGAAGGTCTCCGCCATCGTCAGTTGCACGCTATGGATGTAGTTGTTGTTCCAGATCGGCTCCAGGAACGAGTTGGCGAAGCGGAAGTAGAGCAGGTTCTGTACGGCCTCTTTGCCGAGATAGTGGTCGATGCGGAAGATATTCTCCTCGGAGAAATGGCGCCGCAGTGTCTCATTCAGCGCGCGCGCCGAGGCCAGGTCGCGCCCAAAGGGTTTCTCGACGATGACACGCGCGTTCTCCGCGCAACCAGAGTTGGCCAGATGCCCAACAACGTTGGTGAAAGCCTCGGGTGGAATGGCCAAATAGAAGATCGGGTTGCGCGCGCCGTCGAGCGCCTGACGCAGGTGCTGGAATGACGTTGGGTCGGTGTAGTCAACGCTCTGGTAGTGCAGCAGCGAGGCCAGCCTGGCGAACGCAGCCTCGTCCAGCCCACCATGCTCGGTGACGCTCTCTCTGGCGCGTGCGCGCAACTGGTCGTCGGTCCAGCTAGACCGCGCGACGCCGATCACGGGAATATCCAGGTGGCCGTGGCGGGCCATCGCCTGGAGCGCAGGGAAAATCTGCTTGTAGGCGAGGTCACCGGTCGCCCCGAAGAAAACGAGCACATCCGAGAGTGGCGTATCCATGCCGCATCCCCACTTCACTGTTTAGCGCCGAGGAACACGCGGACCGTGTGCGAGTCCAGACCAGGAATGATCCCGCGGCGCTCTTGTGTTTTCCTTCCGTATTATATGCACGTTCCGCCAGCCGGGCGATAACCTGGGCGGTAACCTTGAAGTCGAACGGGCGCGCAAGACTACTCCTTGACGAGAGTGGGCGCTGGCCGTATCATGCGCGCTGGCGTAAGAACGCCTCCAAATCAACAATCACATCAACGATGCTCGTCCTCGTGGCGTTTTGACTGAGGAAGGCGTGATCGGCATGGCTCAAGTTTCGACGCTTCCGTTCAATAAAGTGGTGGAATATGAGGATTTCGCCGATCCTGAACTGGTGGCGGTGATCCGCGATGTCTTTCGCCATGAGATCAAGCATTTCACGCCGGAGTTCCCCAAAGGCGCGGAGTACCGCAAGTATTGGGAGATCGCGATGAGCGTCCGCGCGCTCCAGCGCTTCGGCGCGTTGCGGCAGGATGCGGATATCCTCGGTGTCGGCGCGGGAACTGAGGCGACCGTTTTTTATCTCACCAACCACGTGCAAAACGTCTTCGCGAGCGATCTCTACCTCGCGGCAGGATCGTGGGGTAGTTCAGCACCATGGCGGATGCTGGTCTCGCCTGACCGCTTCGCGCCCTATCCCTATCGTCGCGATCATCTGATCGTCCAGAACATGGATGGACGGTTGATGCACTATCCCGATAACACCTTCGACGGTATCTTCTCCTCAGGCTCCATCGAACATTTCGGCGGCTGGCAGTCCATCGCCGCCTCCGCCTATGAGATGGGACGTGTCCTCAAGCCTGGTGGAATCATGACCGTCTCGACTGAATATCGTGTCGATGGGCCTCCAGGGGGAGATGGCTGGGATGGCTTGCGCTTCTTCGCGCCCGCAGATTTGCGGCGCTACATCGTCGAGGCGAGCGGACTTGAGCCAGTGGACGAACTCAGCACGGCGATCTCCGCGGCGACACTCGCCTCGACGCGAAGTCATAGCCTGTATGAGGCTGATAACGAAGCTGCGCTCGCCAAGCAGGGGCGCTTCCCACGGGTGGGTGAGGTGATCTGGTCGCACTATCCTCACCTGGTCCTGACACTCAGTGGCTACACTTTCACCTCGGTCCATCTGACGCTGCGCAAGACAGCAAGCTATGGAGCGGCGCAGAACGCCTGGGCAAAGCCTTCTGCTCAGCTCGCCGCCGAGATCGACCAGATGGAAGCGAATCTCCAGGTGGGAACAAGCGATGGTCTCCTCAGCCGAAGTGTCAAAGCGCCACTGCGCCGGATGCGCAAACGTGTCAATCGTGTCTTCGACCGCTAGACCAAGAGAAAGCCAAGAGAGATCGCGGGCGCGCCCAGCTTGACGGCGCCGCGCGGCGCCCGTATCATGTGCGCGGCGCATGGACACTCATGTCATGATGCTGCAGGTAGCGGTGGTTGGCGGTGGTTGAAGGATGTCTAGCATGAGGAAAGTGTAGCCATGACAGCTCAAGTCCCAACGCTCCCGCACAACAAGGTCATCGAGTACGAGGATTTCGCCGATCCTGAACTGGTGGCGTTGATGCGCGACATCTTTCGACATGAGATCCAGCACTTTACGCCAGAGTTCCCCAAAGGCGCGGAGTACCGCAAATACTGGGAAGTCGCCATGAGCGTGCGCGCCCTGCGCCAGTTTGGCGCGCTGCGCGAAGATATGAAGCTTTTGGGCGTCGGCGCTGGCACAGAGGCTACCATCTTCTACCTTGCCAACCACGTGCAAAAAGTATTCGCTACCGACCTGTATCTTTCCGCTGGAGACTGGGGCGAATGGGCAAACTGGCGGATGCTGGTGTCTCCCGACCGTTTTGCGCCCTATCCGTATCGTTGCGACCATCTGGTGGTGCAACACATGGATGGCCGTCTTCTCCACTACCCTGACAACACCTTCGACGGCATCTTTAGCGCTGGCTCCATCGAGCACTTTGGCAGTTGGCAGGCTATCGCCGCCTCCGCCTATGAGATGGGACGTGTCCTCAAGCCGGGAGGGGTCATAGCGATCTCGACCGAGTACCGTATCAACGGACCATCCGCTGGTGGTTGGGACGGGCTGCGCTTCATGTCGAGCGAGGATATGCAGCGCTACATCGTCGAGGCCAGCGGGCTGGAGCCGGTGGATGAGATGCAGACCGAGATCTCGGCGGCGACCCGTGCGACGACGATGAGCCAGGATGATGTCGTCGCCGATTTCGAGGCGCACCTGGCCAAACAGAAACGCTTTCCGCGTGTGGGAGAGGTTACCTTCTCGCGCTATCCTCATATCGTGGTGACACAGGATCCCTATACCTTTACCTCTGTCCATCTCACCCTTCGCAAGACAGCGAACTACGGGATGGCGCAGAACACGTGGGCGAAACCCTCAACACAACTCATCGCCGAGATTGACCGGATGGAGGCGAGTCTCCAGTTGGGCGCGCGTCCGCACAAGAGCATCATTGATCGAGGAGTCAAGACTCCATTGCGCCAGGTGCGCAAGCGTGTCAATCGCGCCTTCAGACGCTAGCGGCCAGAAAGGACTCAGGAAGGACAAAAGCAGCGACGAGCGCGACCACTGCATCGTTCAAGCGCTACGAGACCGCATTGGCGATGAGGATCCCTGCCCCATCGTGTATTTTGGATGCCGCCGCGCTTTCAGGCAGATCCGGCGCAACGGGCTGTAGTTTGTTTATTTTCTGTTGAGAGGTTCTTCCTCATGCGCATCGCGTTCAGCGGCTTTTTTTTACATGCGTCACACACTGGGACCGGTCGCTATATCTATAATCTGCTGGATGCCCTCGGAAGGCAAGATCAGGTCAGTGAGTATCACATTCTTTCCGCTGAACCCATCCGCGAGCGTCCCGACACCCCTGCGAACATGCGGTGGGAAACGGTTCAAGGCAATAAAACCAATCTTGGCGGGCAGGGGCCACAACAGTTGCTGTGGGAGCAGGTCACGTTCCCGCGCGCGGCGCGGCGTCTGCAGGCTGACATGATCCATGTGCCGTACTTCGCGGCGCCATTACGCGCCTACAATATCCCGGTTGTCGTGACGATCCTCGATATGATTCCCCAACGACTGCCTGTCTATCGCGGACGGATGTTCACCAAGGCGCATTTTCGCGTGGTCGAGCGAGCCGCACGACATGCGTCGGCCATCATCGCCATTTCGCAGCATTGTAAGCAGGATATTGTGGATGTGCTCGGCATTGATCCTGATCGGATCTCTGTCACCTATCTTGCGGCGGATACGCGATTCCGCCCAGTAGAGTATGACCGCCAACAGGAACTGCGCCTGAGGCTCGGCTTACCTGGACCGTTTGTTCTTAACGTTGGCGGCATGGACGCGCGCAAGAACCTTGCGGCGCTGGTTGAAGCGTTCGCCCGCGTCTATGCGCAGCTAGGGAACGCGGATTTGCGACTGTTCATCGCGGGCAATCCCGCGCGCCTGGGAACCGATCCGATTATGCCCGACTGGCGTCCGCTGGCGTCCAGACTTGGCATTGCCGAGAAGATCATCTGCGCGCCGGTTGAGGAAGCTGACCTGGCGACCCTCTATAGCGCCACCGATTGCTTTGCCTTCACCTCGCTCTATGAAGGCTTTGCGCTGACACCACTCGAAGCCATGGCCTGCGGCGCGCCAGTCGTCTGTTCGAATAGAACCTCAGTACCCGAAGTCGTCGGAGAGGCTGCGCTTATCGTCGATCCGCTGGACACCGAAGCGCTGAGTGGAAATATTCTGCGCGTGCTGACCTCTCCAGAGACAGCCCAGCAGCTTCGCGCACAGGGACTGGCGCGAGCGCGGACCTTCACCTGGGAACGAACGGCCGCCGAAACGCAGGCGATTTACTCACTGGCCGCACGCGGGCAGGCCAGGCCGGTCTCTTAGGACAGGAGCCGCACATCTCGCAGACATATGTTATCGATGAGGTAGTTCCAGTCCTGGCGCGGCGTAAAGGAACTCCTCGACCTCCAGCTTCTGGCCTTTCGGGTCCTGGATACTAGGCCCACCCCAAAAGGTTGAGCCGATCCCATAGAGCCGATACCCCTGACCAGTCAGCTCCTCGATCACCTCCTGCCCGCTCATGTGGCGATGCTCCAATAACCAGGCATTGGATTCGGTGATGAGATAGTCTATCGCATGCGTACTCAGCAGGCGCCGCATCCCCTTGATGGCCTCGAGTTCCCCACCCTCCAGGTCGAGCTTTACCAGTCGAATATGTCCAATTCCCTGGGATGCGGCATAGTCGTCCAGTGTCATCGCCGGAACACGAACAACTGGGCCGCGTCCCAGAAGGATCTGTGTCGCCGCCCAACCGAGTTGTTGATGTGTCTGCTCGTCAACGGGCACTTCAAATTGCAGCTCTCCGGCATGATCGGAGAGCGCGATCTGGTTGAGGTGGAGATTCGTAAAATCGTTCAGCCTCACATTCGCATTGAGCGCCTGAAATGTCTCGGGTATAGGCTCGAACGAATGCACACCGCCAGTCTTCCCCACCAGTGTCGCCGAGAGGAGCGAGTAGTAGCCAATATTCGCGCCACCATCGATGACGACATCCCCAGGCCGAAGCGCCATCTTGAAGACATCTGCCGTACGATGCTCGTACTGGCCAGAAAAGTAGATCTGACGCTGCTCAGGATCGCCGAGGAAGAGATTCATCTTGAATCCTTGTGTCGTCGTCCCAACCAGTACTTCGTCAGACCCGCTTGGCGTCATACGTGTTCCAATCCGCGCCGCCAGACGCTCCTTGCCACGAGAAAGCGGTATCCGATGCAATGCCCACGCGACCGCTCGACGCCCCATTCGATCATCCGCTGCCATGTACACCCTCGCTTATGAGCCAGTATGAGCCGGGAGGCGTCTTTTGTAGAAGTCGTCCGCCACCGCAGTCTGGTAGCAACTGCCTCCAAGGAAAGTGAAGAGGAAACGCTCGTGCAACCGGGCGTTCCCCAGCGGCGCGCCGATCTGAATATTCCTCGTTCAGCATTATTCATCCTGGATGCCCCAGAAGCATGTACGAGAATACACATGAATGGCGAATCGGTCAACATGGCTATGCGCCTCGCAAAGCCCTTAGGCGATGACGCGCTTATTACCATACCAACACAAAAGCTCCGAACCAACACAAAAGCTCCGACAGTAGCCGGAGCTTCTTGGTGTTTACTGTGGGGGTTAAGAACGACTACCAGCGCGGGCCGCGCGAGCGGTCGTCATAGCCACCACTGGAACGATCGGTGCGCGGCTGCGCCTCGTTCACCCTGAGGGCGCGCCCACCCAGCATCGTGCCATTCAGCCCGGCGATGGCGTTGCGCGCGGCCTCATCGGTGGCCATCTCGATAAAGCCAAAGCCCTTGCTCTGGCCCGTGCCACGATCCATGACGACGGTGGCCTCGGCGACCTCGCCATATTGGCTGAAGAGTTCGGCAAGCTGGTCGTTCGTTGCGGAATAGGGCAGGTTCCCCACGTAGATGCGTGTCGCCATGACGGCTTCGTTCCTCCATGTAGCTGTTGAGAGCTTCGCTTGGCGCCATTCCAGTTTGGAAGGCATTCACAGACGGCGGTTCGTTCAGTCAGTGCGCCACCCGAAGGATCAGTGAGGCATGAAGGGACGAGAGACCGGCTCTGCCATGAGCCACACACACGCATTCGACTGCCCTGGCACTATATCACATACGCTGAGATGTCATCCTGGACATCGTCCTAGAAATCATCCTGTAACGCTCCCGCTCATCATCAGCCGCCAGGCCACGGAGCGCTCATTCACCGCTGGTCGAGGAGCGTCTGGTACACCTGCGTTAGCCGCGCGCCGAGCGCGGGCCAGGCATAGCGCGCATACACGGTCTCGGCGGCGACCGCTCCCCGGCGGCGGCGCTCCTCTGACTGGTTCACCGCCTCCACGAGCGCGGTGGCAAGGGCGTGCTCGTCGTCAGGCGGGACCAGCCAGCCGCTCGCGCCACTGGCGACGATCTCATCCGGTCCGTGACCGGCGGCCACCGCGATCGCAGGCAGCCCGCAGGCCATGCCCTCGACAAGCGACTGGCCGAACTGCTCGCGTACGGAGGGCAAGACGATGATATCTGAGGCGGCGAAGATGTCGGGCAACTCGTCGTGTGTGTGCCATCCCGCCAGGAAGACGTCGCGCGCGCCTAACCGCTGGACCGTCTCCCACGGATGCTCGCCCTCCCACTCGCCAGGGAAGCCGCCCACGAGCGTCAGCGGCGCCGGATGCGCGAACGACGCCTGCGCGCGTTGGTACGCGGCGATGAGCAGTGGAACGCGTTTGACGTCGGTGAACCGCCCGACATACAGAATCACCGGACCCGACGCAAAGGGGGAAAGCTGATCCGCTGTATAGCGGACCGAGCCAGCAGCCACACCGGGACGCCACCCGCGCGGCTGCTCGACCAGCAAGCGCCGCCACAGCGCCGTGCGATCAATCTCGCGTGGATGAAACAGCCCAGGATCAAACCCATTCGGCACGACGGTGAAGCGCTCCTGGCCGACGCCGAGCGCGCGGCTCGCGCGTGGTATCTGCGACGGCGAGGCGATGAAGAGATGTCTGCATTCCGCCGCCCACCGTCGCAGCCGTTGCGCCCAGACATCCGCGTAGCGCCAGCTCGCGGGTGGCCCGGACTCGATGGCCTCCAGCATCAGCAGCTCCGTGCCGTGGATGTGTCCAAGCACGGGGACGTGCGGAGCCAGACGGTGCGCGGCCTCATTGAGCGGGGTCAGATGATGCAGATGTAATACGTCCGCGCGCTCGGCGCCGGCGTCGCGCAGCGCGTCCATCCACGCGCTCACCAGATGTTCGTATGTCTCGTCGTCGACGGAGGCGAAGACTCGGTCCGGCGCGCCGGGTCGGTCTTCATAGGATGGATGCATCGGTGGGTTGGCGCGCAGGGGATCGGCGGCGCTCAGCGCGGCGGCGAAGTCCACTGGACGGACGTCAATGCCGCTGTAGAATGCGCGCGCATCACCTGGGTTCACGCTTTGGCCGTCTGGCGACGAGACCGACCCTGAAACCAGCGTGACGTCCCATCCTTGACCCATCAGCGCGCGCGCTAGTCCACGGGTCGAGTGCGCCGAACCGCCACGAGGATAGAAGATGATGCCCATGACCACCCGCCCGCGCGGGAGTTTTGGTGTGAGGAGCGCCGTCTCTGCTGGCATGAGATCATGCGCATTGTCAGACTGACTCATTCGCCGCCTCCAGATCGCATCGCTCGCCTATTCAGTAGCGGCAGTATACACGAGCGCGCGTATGAGGCGGTCATACGATCACGACACACGCTCCAATTCGGCATCTGGAAGCGCGAGAACACCATCCCTGGCCCGTCGCGCCGTATCGCCACGCAACGTCAGGATGGCGACGACTCCCGCCAGTATGCTGAGCGCGCCCGCCACGCCGATGATTGGCGTAGCGCCGAAGGTGTCGCCCAGGACGCCGCCGAGCAGGTTCCCCGCGATCACCGCCAGCCCGCAGAAGGTACCGTAGGCGGCGAACACACGCCCGCGATAGCGATCCGGGACACCATGTTGCAGCAGCATCGAGATCGTGACGAAGACGCCGATGGCGGTGATACCACCAAGCGCCATTATGACTATTGTCAACGGAATCGAAAGATACACGGCCCTCGCCACCAGACCCCCGCCAAGGAGTATCGAGCAGGGGCCAATCACATAAGGCGAGCGCAAGCGATTCCCCACCGCGCCGAGCGTCACTCCGCCGATCAGGCCACCCAGGCCACGCGCGGTCAGGATCCAGCCGAAGATCAGCGCCGAGCCGCCGAGGGCGCCTGCTACAAACGCCGCAAAAACAGCGGTGAACATGCCGTCGCCGAGCAGCGAGATGGCTGGGACGATGAAGAGAATGGCGATCCAGCGCTCGCCGCTCACGATGCGCAGGCCATCACGCCACTCGCGCCATAGGTTGCGACTCCGAGTTTTCGTCGCTGACGAGGCGCTGTCTGCTGGAGCGACACGCAAGGAGACGGAGATGCGTGTCAGCAGCACACCAGAGATGAAGAAGGTGGCGGCGTCCAGGACGACGACTCCTGGAAGGCTCAGCGCAAGCATGAGCAATCCGGCGAGCGGTGGCCCGATGAGGCGCGCGACGTTCTCGCCAGCGCTGAGCAATGAGTTGGCGCGCACAAGCTGTTCTTCGCCGGCGACCTGGGGTAGCGCTGCGCGAAAGGCGGGACTTGAGAACACCGCGATAGTGGACTCGACGAACGCGACGGCATAGACAATCCAGAGCGTGTCCGCAGTACGCGCCAGCAGCAGAAAGAGCAGCACTGCTCCCTGCGTAAGCTCACCGATGACGATGAGGCGTTTGCGATCCCAGCGGTCCACGAAGACGCCAGCGAGAGAGCCAAACAGGAGGGTTGGCAGGCTGCCTGCCAGGAAGGTCGCGCCCGAGGCGAGCGTCGAGCCGGTGGTCGCATAGACGTAGAAGGGCAGCGCGGCGATCAACATCCAATCACCCATCTGCGAGATGAGCGCCGAGGTCCAGACCAGCCCAAAGTCGCGCCGACGCACGATGGTGAACACGATGCCACTCCTTTATCCTATGCCGTCGTATGGCTCCAGGTCATGACGCGCCAGGCCAGGATGCTCCTACGCTGACCATAGGCAAGGCGCAGCCACGGCTATAGCGCTGAGATCGCTCTTCTGTGTGCGATGGAGGTGTTTCGCCGATGCTGCGCTGGCGTTCTAGTTGCAGCTTTCGATAGCGTCCGTATTGGCGTCAGAGCGGTAGACGCCAAGGACGTCATAGGTCTCGCGCGCGGAGACCACCTCGAATCGCGCGCCATCGGCGACGCTGGCGAAGCTCGTCACCAGCGCGGCGCGCCCCTGCGTCTCTATCGCACGCTCCGGCAGAAGCCGGATACGTGGATGCGCCCGCCGGAACGCCTGTCCCTGCGCCGAGGCGAGAATCAACCCGGCGTGGCTCTGCACGTTCTGCAAGCCGCAGTAGCCACAGGTGACGACTAGCGTGCGCATCTTGGCGAGTGGATCGTCGCTCTGGTCGTCTCCACTCCCTGAGTTAATGGTCAACGTCGCCGGGCGTCCGCATCTGCGACAGGCGACGACCCCATTGCGCAGCGCCTCCCGAAAGTAGCCATCAGCCCAGGTGGAGATGCGCGCCATTGCGGACTTGTAGCGCGTCACGCCGCCGAGGAGCGTCGTATCCGAGTCGTGATAGATAAGGCCGCTGGAGATAAAGCAGCCGAGACAGCGCAGGCTGAACTCGCCCGGTCCATCTCCACGTTTAATGCGGCCCAGAAGCCTGCGCTGACCGCAGCTAATACACCACAGGCGCGTTTCCTGCCACGTCTCCGTAGCAGGCGGCGCGAGACCGTACGCCTGAGCGGTATCTGGGAACTCGTCGAGCAGTGCGCGCCTGAGGGCGAGCTTCCCTCGATGCAGGCGCAGCTTCACCGCGCCTTCGCTGACGCCGAGGCGTTGCGCCATCTCGGCGTGGGGCCATCGCTCGATATAGCGCCCAACGAGGAGCGCGCGCGTCTCGGGAGCCAGGAGAGCCATCGCCTGATCGAGCAGCGCAGCCAGTTCATGACGCTCTAGTTCGCGCTCCAGGTCGAAATCGTCGGCCAGCGTGTCCAGCGCGGCGCCTGCAGGATGATCGTCCTCTCCGGTGCCTTGTGCCACGAGTGAGATGGGATAGCGCGCAGCCTCCCTGCGCTCACGCTGTCGCCACCGCAGACAGACGTTGCGCGCTATGCCTGTGAGCCATTGGGCGGCCCGGTCGCTGTCCCGCAGCTCGCTCCGGCTCTTCCAGGCTTCGTAGAGCGTCTCTTGCGCCAGGTCTTCCGCCGCGTCTCGGTTATGGACGAGCGAGGCGCACAGCCCAACGAGCCGTGGCCGTTCCTGTATCAGCGTATCCTGCAAGGCGTCAGAAGAAGGCGCGGAGGTCGGTATCATGCTCTTGCTTACCCTATTGCGAGGCCCTGCTCCGTATGGAAGCTCCGGCGGAGGTGTATTGATCATTCTACAGGCAAGTCATGTGTAGAGGAGAAAAGGTTACGCGCTTTTCGCTCAACGCGAGAATCTGGATGTCACGGGGAGAAGGTAAGACGCCATACTCTATAATGATGCGCATAGGCTCTAAGGTCGAGTCAGCCGTACGCGACACAGTCCCGGCGGAGAAGGCGCAGGAGTCAAGAGTCAAGTAGTTTCCATCGAGCATCGCCATGTCAATCAGCATTCGAATCCTTGGGCCAGACGATGGCGCGGTCCTCCAGCATGTCGCGCCAGACGTGTTTGACAATCCCATAGACGCGCGCTGGAGCGCGGAGTTTCTTGCCGATCCACGTCACCACCTGGCGGTCGCCATTGACGATGGGCTGGTGGTGGCGATGGCCTCAGCGCTCCACTACGTTCATCCCGATAAGCCGCCTGAACTGTGGGTGAACGAGGTTGGCGTGGCGCCGACGCATCAAGGACGTGGGATTGGCAGACAGACACTCGCGGCGCTCCTGGCGCATGCGAAGACGTTAGGATGCCGGGAAGCGTGGGTGCTCACCAGCGCCGACAATGGCGCGGCGCGACGGATG
>DATAOM010000086.1:0-3830 GCA_036265775.1 Ktedonobacterales bacterium
CTGGGCATGTTCTCCGACATCACCGAGCGTCAGCGCGCGGAGGCGGCGTCGGCGCACCTGGCCGCTATTGTCGAGTCAGCCGACGACGCCATCGTGAGCAAGACACTTGAGGGAATCGTCACCAGTTGGAACGCCAGCGCCGAACGGATGTTTGGCTACACCGCGCAGGAGATGATTGGGCAGTCGATCCGCCGCCTGATCCCGCTCGATCGGCAGCATGAGGAGGATGAGATCCTTGCGAGCATTAGAGTGGGAGAGCGTATCCAGCACTACGAGACGGTGCGGGTAACGAAGGATGGCCAGCGCCTGGAGGTCTCGCTCACCATCTCGCCGATCCGTGACAGCACAGGCGCAATCATTGGCGCCTCGAAGATTGCGCGCGACATCACCGAACGCCGGAGACTGGAGTATGCGGTCGCTGAACGGGCAAGTCTGCTGGAGGCGGTCTTCGCTGCCGCGCCTTCTCGTATCAGCATCTTCGACGAAACGGGGCAGATGGTCCGCCTCAACCCGGCGGCGCAACAGATCGCGGGACCGGAGCGCGAGCGCGCCAGCATAGAAACAGTCGGACGGGTCTTCGATCTGCGCACCGTTGATGGGGAACCCTTCCCGCCCGATCAGTTGCCCACCGCGCGGGCGCTACGTGGCGAGATCGTCCAGGGGGTTGAGATTATCGAGCGTGACGCCGAGCAGCATGACCAGTATATTTTGGCGAGCTCCGCGCCCTTCTATGATCTCACCGGAGAGCTACGTGGCGCGGTCGCGCTCGCGCATGATGTCACCGAATTGCGCAGGGCCGAGCGCGAGGCCGCCACCTGGGCGGCGCGGCTCGACGCTACGTTCGATTCGCTAACCGACGGCTTGTTTATCTATGACGCCGCAGGGCAATTGGCGCGCATGAACGACGCCGCGCGCATGATTCTGGCGCTGGATGCGGCGCCCGACTACTATTCCCTGACCCCAGAAGAGCGAACAGCGCGCATGCAGGTGCGAGATGCGAATGATCGCCTCCTTGCGCCTGAAGAATGGGGACTGGGCAGCCTTGCGAAGGGCGAGCGGCTGGAAGAGCCAGTGGAGTTGCGCATCACGGCGCTGGATGGAACCACCAAGGACCTGGCGATCACCGGCGCGCCGGTGCGCGATCAGCAGGGAAATATGATTGGCGCGGTGGCGTTGCTGCGCGATGTGACCGAGAGCAGGCGCTTGCAGCTCGCGGTCGCCGAACAGGCCAGCCAACTGCAGGCGACCTTCGACTCACTGGCCGAGCCAATGTGCGTCTTCGACTCCAAGGGCCGCATCCTGCGCCAGAATGAGGCCGAACGTACGATGTTTGGCTTCGACACACCGCCTGCCACCGTCGAAGAGCGCGCAGCGCGTATCCAGTTGCGCTCCGCCGAGGGATTACTCCTCTCACCAGGGGAGATGCCAGGACGAAAGGTGCTTGCCGGGGAGACGCTTGTTGGCGGGGATATGGTCGAAGCGCTTGCGCGTGGCGCGGATGGGCATGACCACTGGTTCACCGTCACTGGCGCGCCCATCCGTAGCGATGCGGGGAGGATCATTGGCGGCGTGGTCGCCTACCGCGACGTGACCGAACGACGCAGTCTGGAGCGCGAGATCGAGGAACGCGCAGGTCTGCTCCAGACGACCTTCGACTCCATGACAGATAGCGTGCTCATCCTGGACGCCGACGGCGCGGTACGCGCATCTAACGACACCTATCGCACGATGATGGGCTACGATCCCGTCACCGAGGAGCGGCGCCTTTCCGCCGACGCGCGACGCAAGCGCTTTCACGCGCACGACGCTAATGGTAAGCCATTCTCGCCGGAGTCCTGGCCACTCACGCGCGTCCTGCGTGGCGAGACGATCACGCATGATAGCGCCGTTGATCTCTACATGCGCGCCCGCGATGGCCGCAAGGTCATCGTCAGCGTGACGGGCGCGCCGCTGCGCGACGCCGAGGGCGCGCTCATTGGCGGGTTGGTGGTCATGCGTGATGTCACCACGCAACGCGCGCTCCAGCGTGAGGCACGCTGGCAGGCGAGCATGCTGGAACGCGCCCACGACGCGATCTTCATGTGGGAGCTGGATGGACCAATCCTCTATTGGAACCATGGCGCCGAGCTGCTCTATGGGTACTCTAGCGAGGAGGCGGTCGGGCAGATCAGCAGCCAGTTGCTCAAGACGGAGCGTCCCGTCACCCCAGAGCTGTTCAAGAAGGCGCTGAAGCGCAACGGCGAGTGGATTGGGGACATCGTCCATATCACACGCGATGGGCGGCGCCTTGTCGTCGAGAGCCGGCATCAGTTGCTGAAGGAACCAGTTGGGAAAGGGATTGTGCTGGAGGTGTGTCGAGACATCACCGAACGTTTGGAACTCGAGCAGCAATTGCGTCGCTCCCATGACGAACTGGAGCAGCGGGTGCGTGAACGGACACGAGAACTCGCCCGCGCCAACCGCTCGCTGCGCAAGCTCTCACGTCAGGTGCTGGAGGTACAGGAGACAGAGCGACGGCGCATCGCGCGCGAGTTGCACGATGAGATTGGTCAGGCGCTTACCGGCGTCAAGATGATGATCGAGACGGCGGCGCGTCGGGCTGGAACAAATGGCGCGAACACAAATGGCGCGAACACGACGGAGCGCCAGAGTCCAGCGCTGGACGTACGCGAGGCCATCGACGACGCGCTGAGTCGTGTGCGCGAGTTGTCGCTCGATCTGCGCCCGGCCATGCTGGATAGCCTCGGCCTCTTGCCTACTCTGCTCTGGCGCTTCGAGAACTACACCAGTCAGACCGGCATCCAGGTCGAGTTCCATCACACCGGCCTCGACCAGCGCTTTGCCCCTGAAGTGGAGACAGGCGCCTATCGGATCGTGCAGGAAGCGCTCACCAACGTCGCGCGGCACGCTGCTGTGCCCATTGTCCGCGTCCAGGTGATGGCTGCGGATACCATGCTGCATATGTATATCATCGACGAAGGGGCGGGCTTCGAGGCCGATGAGGCCATCGCGGCTGGTCTCTCAACCGGTCTGGCCGGCATGCGCGAGCGTGCGACGCTCCTGGGCGGCGTCCTTCATATCTCTTCTATCCCTGGAGCGGGAACCACCATCGAAGTTGAGTTACCGCTATCACCCATGGAAGAAGGGGAAAGCGGCAGGGACGCCGCGCGCGCCGCGGAGAGAGACGCGGAGAGAGACGTAGAGCGTGACCTGGCCCGTGACGCCCTGCGTGACGAGCAACGCGATATGACGAGAGATCTGGCAAGAGACGCAATCAGAGACGCCGCGCGAGACGCCGGGCAATCAGAGTGAGGAAGGCGCGACATGACGACGATAGTGCTGGCCGACGATCATCCAATCGTACGGCAGGGGATGCGTGGGCTACTGGAGTTGGAGCCAGGATTTGTCGTCGTCGGAGAGGCGGGAGATGGGCGAGAGGCGGTGGAACTGGTGGAGCGACTTCAGCCAGATGTCGCCATCCTGGATCTGATGATGCCAGAACTCAATGGGCTAGAGGTGGCGCGGCGCGCGCTCCGCTTGTCCCCACGCACGCGCGTCGTCATCCTCTCGATGTATTCTGATGAGCCGCACGTGCTCGAGGCGTTGCGCGCCGGCGCGATGGCGTATGTCCTCAAAGGGACTAGCACCGAGACGCTGATCTACGCCCTGCGCGAGGCGATGGCCGGGCGGCGCTACCTCAGCCCCCCGCTATCTGATCGCGCCGTAGAGGTCTATCTCGCACAGATTGGCACGGCGGAGCGCCCAACGGACCGCTACGAGTTGCTGACGGCGCGCGAGCGCGAGGTATTGGAACTGGTCGCGCGCGGAGC
>DATAOM010000087.1:0-5392 GCA_036265775.1 Ktedonobacterales bacterium
GATGACGATCACTTGCGCCGTGGCCTGCCGCAATATGCGCTGGATGTGTGAGGGAAAATCAGTCCCAACCGGGATAGAATCGACATCTTTGAAGACCGAACCTGTGCCGAACGACTGCACGAGATGATCGTAGATGCGCCCAGTCGTCGCTGGCGCGTCCTCGCGCCGGTAGCAGATAAAGACCGTCGCCACGCTACTTCCTCCAACCTCAACAACCTCATGCGGCCATCGTCGCCTCACCGTCAATAGGTCAGCAGGTCATGGCCATCTATGCAGGAGAAGGGGTGATACCGAGCCGGCCAGGGCGGCGCCGTTTTCGCGTTTGCATGCGGCAGGCGGCCGCAGCGAAGCCCGCTGGCGCCCACTTGGAAGAGACCACTTGGCTCCAACCATCGCGCCGGACTTGGTATGAGTACCCCGGTATTCCTTACGCGAGGAGGTAACACTGCCTGTGGGCTTTAGGTGCGATGCCTGACCGGGCCGCACGCGCAGTCTGGCGGAACCATTGCAAATCCCAGCGTCTTTTGGACATCATCTCGCGAGCAGGGGTATACCTCGTCAATAACCTTTGTTTTCGAGACACGGTCAGATGCTGCCGAGGAGCATAGCAGTCAATTTTCACAAAAGGCGCGCAAGAGCCAATTTTGTGATCTGTCTTTGATAAAGCCAAGACTGAGCGTCATAGCCTACTGCGCTGGCGTGTCCTGATCTGGAGTGGCTGGCTCCTGGTCGCGCCCCTGGCTGCGCCGGTACTGCTCCGGGACATCAGCGCCCTTGAAGCCCTCGTTATAGATTCCCTGACGGACCAGATAGCTGAGGAAGATCAACTTGCGCTGCTCGGCGTCCATCGCCTCGATCTCTTCGAGAGAAGCGTCATCGAAGGATGTGGGGCTTGCTGGCGCGAGCGCCGTCCCTGGCGGGATGAGTGGGGCGGTCTGTGGCAGCGCGACAGGCGTCTCGGCGCTCCGCCGGTTGGGACCGGAGGCGACTCGCGGGCGCTCGATTCCCTGCGCGCGCATATCTATCCGGAGTTGCTCATCCTGTGGCGCGGTAAAGGCCGAGGCAAGACGTACCCGCAGACGGCGGCCATCCTCAAGCCAGTTGCCGAGCGTATGACGCGGCGCAACGCGCGCCTGCCGCTCTGCGGAAGCGACTTGTGTGGCGACCGGATGGAGCGCGTCCTGTTGATGTTGTGAGGACCGAGAGCCGCCTGCGCGTCCTGCGAGGCGAGCAATTGCTCGGTTGAAGAAGTCTCGCACACTCATGGGAGCGTCCTCGCTTCTCGGCGGACTCCTGCGTCGTGGTTTGTGTGGAGGCTCGAAATATGCGCTATCAAATCGATTGCGCTAGCGCGCTCCTTACACACGGATCGTAGCACACGCGCGCGCGCCCGTCAATTCTGGCGCTACGCTCTTTGGCTCCTGTCGCACAAGCTAGCGCCTTTCATTACCAGCGCTAGGCGCACCAGGGGGATTTGCGCCGCCTTTTTCCTGATGACTGATGGGGCGGCGCGTTAAAGTGACGATGTCCGGCCTAGCGACTCTCGACAGGCCGTAGAGTAAAGATGCGACGGATGCCGTACTGTGTGTAGCCGCAACGGCGGAAGGCGTTCGCCATCGGGACGTTGCCAGAGTCCGTGTCGGCGATGATACGGGTAGCGCCCTCCTTTAGGAGCGTCTGCGTCCCCTGAATAATCAACTCGTCCACATAGCCGCGTCCGCGTTGCTCAGGCACTACGCCAATATAGCCAATGTTGGGCCAAGATGTATTCTCTGCTGGCATGACCAGCCCGACGAGCGCGCCCGCCTCGTCATACGCGAGCTGCCACCAATATGGCTCCCAACGCTTCTGGAAGCGTTGCTCGTCCTGGAAGTGCTCGCGCGCCTCGGCGAGCGCGTCAATCTCAGCGCAGCGCTGCTGCGTATAACTATCCAGCGTTCCCTCCGAGACGCGCGCCATCGCCGCAATGAACACCTCGTTCCCTACCTCATTGAGCGTGCGAAAGGTGAATCGCTGAGTTGAGGCAGGCAACGACGAGGCAGGGGCCCATTCCATGCGCACGCGCTCCAGGGTCAGCGCAAAACCGAGATGGTAGAGCGCCTGTGTGAGAGACTCTGGCGCAGAGACTTGCGGTGATGGGGTATCGAGGAAAAACTCGATCTGGGCGGCGCGATCGCCACCGGACAGCGCCAAACTGCGCCGGAACAATTCGTCCCGCAACCTGGCTCCCTCGGATCCCCATGGCGCGTCGAAGAAATGGACATACAGGGGATGGGAGAGGCCGCTGTCCGTCGTGTAGGCGATGCGGCCAGCGAATGCGCCTTCATCTTCGGCGACGATGAGCCACTCGAGGCGTGTCTGATCGCCGCTTAGCCAATCCTCTAGAGTTGCGGCGAGGGCCGTGTTCCGCTCAGTCTGATCGCTGAATGCTGCGAATTCAGCAAGCTCCTCGCGGCGAATGGGGCGAATGACCATGCAAAAGCTCCTTGTGAACATGCAAACGGCAATTGAAGCGTCTTCATGGAGCATCACCCCCTTTCCAGTCTTGGCCTGTTCCCTGGCTCGGCGCGCATCATCTCGGCGGCCACTCACGCATTGTAGCACGGCCTTTATTCTCTGGCGCTATTATTCTCTGGCGCTATCGCCTCATGACCCGCTGTATGGCTCGATCCGGTCGAGCTTCCAGACTCCTGCTTCGTTGACCAGCGAGAATTTCACCTTCACCGGCGCGCTCACATCACCATTGACCGTAGTTGTCTTCACGGTGAGCGTCGCGACGACCGTGGCCGCCGCTGGCTGCGCGACATAGCTAGCCACATCGAGCTGGCATGACGCAATCTGCGCCTTCGAGGAAGCCAGCGCATCGCTGAACGCGTTGGTGAACTGATCTTTTGTCGCATCCGCCTGCCCCTGGCGCGAGAGCGCGCCGTACGCTGTGGCGTAGTCGCCTGCCGTCAGCGCGGCGCAGAAGCGCTGCGAGGTCTCCCATGCGCCCACGCCGGGACCGAGCGCCGCAAGATCCAGCGACCCAATCTTCCAGCCAAGGCCGTCGCGATTGAGCGTGAGTGTACCGGAATAATTATGGTTACGCGCGATCTGCAAGGTCATAGTTTGTGGAGCCTGGCTCCAGGCGTTCGTGTCCTTGCCGTTCTTGACCACCGCGCACGCCCGCACATGGCCGTCGAGCTGATCTTGCAATTGCGCATCTTGCGTGAAGGCGGATTCGGTCTGTGCGCCTTTCGCGCTGCCAGGCGTCTGCCGGTACACACTGGCGTAGTTCTGGCTCTTCAAGGCGCCACAGAAAGCGGCGACCGTCGCCGTTGGCTGCGATGCCTCCCACGAGTTCACGCTCACGCCCGCCACAATCAGCGCGACAACAAGCGCCCCAGCCACGATGAGCCAGCGCAGTGGGCTTCGGCGAGACCTCGCCGCGACCTGAGGAAGAGGCGGAGGGAGTGTCTGACGGCTCGCGGATGATGGCGCGACAGGCTGCGGCGGACTGGCAAGTGGCAGCGTCGCCTCCAGGTCAGGGGGCAACCCGCTCGACTGCGGCGTCGCGCCATATCGCTGCGGGTCCATTGATTCGCCTGTCGACATCTCCACCTCGCATACGGCGCTACCGTGATTCACGAAATCACGAACAACTGCAAATAGCTTCTGGCGCTGCTGCCAGTATAACGTGTTGTCGCGTCCTGTAGTATCTCCGGCGGAAGATCGGCGGATCACACAAGCGTCACGCTGTTGGCGCCTGACAGAAAGGACCTGGCGTTTCGCCACTCCAGTCGCAACAGCCGCGATTGCCCAATGACAGCCGATATGCCATAATCAAAGATGCGCGTGTGAAAAACACGACTCTCTCGATGCGGAGACAAACGCCAACGCGTATACGACGTCAGGAGGCGTACCGTGGAAGAAGAGCTAGCCCAGTTACGGCAATTTGGACATAGTGACTATGCCATCTGCGCGCGATGCGGAAGGCCCTTTGCGACGCATCCTCCGCGCGATCGCTCGTCAGAAGCGGTCGGAGCCGCGCCGCAGGATCTCCCTGCGCCCGACGAGCCGCTCTGCCCGGATTGCGCGAGTGATATCGCCGGTGGCGAGATCGAGTTGCCACTCGAAGCGGAATAGCTCATAGGCGCACCCTTTCCCGCGCACTATCCATCCAGCAACATACAGCCGTTGTCTCAAACCGACGCCGCGCTACATGTGGTTGGCGAACGCCTTTATGGCAACGGCTCATTGATGTATTCGCACTAGGAGACACAAAGGTCATGAAAAAACGGAAGACGACGCCGAACGGGACAGCCCCAGAGGGCGAACCCGACGGTTCCCTTGACGCGCTTGACTCACTCGCAGCCGAGATGGAGCAAGCAGCGGAGGACGACTCGCCCGCCAGCGCCGACGACGCCGAGGGTGAGAGCTTTGAGATCCCTGAGGAGCTACCGATTCTGCCGCTCAAGGATGTCGTCGTCTATCCATTCGCCGTGGTGCCGCTCGGCGCGGGCAAAGAGCGCTCGATCCGCCTGATCGACGATGTCATGCGTGACAGCCGTCTCGTCGGTCTGGTGGCGCAGAAGGACGAGAATATCGAGGAAGCAGGGCCAGAGGACTGCTTCCAGGTCGGTACCGTCGCGCGCATCGTGCGCCTGCTGCGTATCCCCGATGGCACCGTGCAGGTGATCGTACAGGGGCTGGAGCGCTTCGTCATTGACGAGTTCGTGGCCGAACAGCCATACTTGCGCGCTCGTGTCCATGCCGCGCCTGAGCAGGTGGAAAACAGCGTCGAGGTTGAGGCAATGCAGCGCAACGTCGTCGATCTCTTCCAGCGCATGGTCTCCCTTGCCCAATACCTCCCCGATCAACTCTCCACGGCGGTGATGAACGTCGATGACCCACGCCAGGTCGTCTACCTCATCGCAAGCAGCGTGCAGATGAGCCTTGAGCTGCGCCAGCAATTGCTTGCGACCGACTCGGTGCGCAAGAAGCTAGAGATGATCACCTCGTTCCTCGTACGCGAGCTGGAGGTGCTGGAGCTAGGCAAGAAGATCCAGAACCAGGCGCAGGAGGAGATGACCAAGGCGCAGCGCGAGTATTTCCTGCGCGAGCAACTCAAGGCCATCCAGCAGGAGCTCGGCGAGGAGAGCGAAGAAGCCACCGCGATCAGCGAGCTGCGCCAGAAGATCGAAGAAGCTCGCATGCCAGAGGAGGCGGGCAAGGAGGCGCTGCGCGAACTCACGCGCCTGGAGCGCATCCCCTCCGCCTCGCCTGAATACTCTGTGATCCGCACGTATCTGGAGTTGCTGGTCTCGCTGCCATGGGACAGGAGCACCGGCAAGCCGATTGACGTGCCGTTTGCGCGTCAGGTGCTCGACGAAGATCACTACGACCTCGA
>DATAOM010000088.1:0-12831 GCA_036265775.1 Ktedonobacterales bacterium
GGGGATGTATCCCGTGACGTTGCGCGCCCGTTCGCGCGAAAATCCCGGTGACTCCGGCAGCGCCTCCGTCCGCTGGACCGTCGCCCCCTTCACCAGTGAGTCGCTCGCACTTCGCCCGACCCGCGTGCGCGCACGACGAACGGCGCGCTTCAATATCACACTGCAGAACTCCGGCAATGCCCCGGTGCAGTATGCGCTTGCTGGCGAGGATCCCGAGGAAAAGCTGCAGTACCAGTTTGCGTGGCCCGCCGTCACGGTAGACCCCGGCGCGTCGTCGTCCGTTCCGACGGTCATTCACGCGCCCTGGAAGATCTCTGGTCAGCCGGAGATGCGCGATTTCCGCATCTCAGCGCGTCCCGCGAATGGCGGACAGCCACAGGTAGCCGCCGGGCAGATCATGCACGCCAGCCTGTTGCCTGGTTGGCTGCCACCGCCGCTGCTGGCGCTGATTGCGGCGGGCGTGGTGGTATTGGCATCGCTCTTCGCGACGGGCGTGCTGCCGGGCGCGCTGGCGAATATCGGCGCAAGCCCAACCGCGACCACATTGAGCGCCGTCACCAGCCCCACGACAGGCGGGGCGGCCACACCCACCGTGACGGCCACCGCCACACCGCAGCCGATCTTGACGAGCGTGAACAGCAGCAATCCCGTGACCGTTGGCGCCAACTCCTGCTACGATCTCGATGGCGGCGGAGTCGTGCCGAGCTCCTCAACCGATGCCGACTTTTGTTGGAACGTGGTCGATCCCACTCGAACGCTCGCTCCAACCAACTCGGCTATGGCCGGCATCTTCGGCGCGACCACCGAACCGGGCTTTCAGGATTGTCTGAATTTTCAAAACCAGGGGCAGGAATCGAGCAATCCAATTGATGGAAGCCCCGGCTCGAACAATATTCCGAACGGCACATTCCTATGTTTCCGCACGAGTTCGGGGCACACGGCAATGATGCATATAGACATTTACGACATGAACCTCCAGATTGATTACAAGACCTGGAAGTCGTGACATTGGTTGACGAGCGCGGTGATACAATCGTTGTGGCCCTGGTATATGGCGCGCTTGTACGCCTGCCTGGCATATCGTGCGTGTGGATTTGCGCCGTCGGTACACAGGCGGCATCCCATGTTTTGAGCCTTAGCGCATAGGACTTGTTGCTTACGGCGGTTGATAGGCGGAAAATAACCTGCTATTCTGTAGCGGCATCCCGCAATCACCAACAACACGAAGCGTGACAACTGGCGCGTATTAATGTCTATCAGGCGTGCGGCGCATGGACAGCCATAACTTCTGGAGCGCAGCAGGCTGCTGATACGAGTTACAGTTCCGGGCTGGAGAGGTGGTATGCGATGTCTGTAACGGTCTATCAAGGTATCCACGATATTTTGGCACAGGCACAGGCAACCGCAACCGCCGCGGCAACGGCAACAGTAGCTCCAACAGTGGCGTCATCCAGCACGTCAACTACATCAGGGGGCAATAGTTTGGGCGCGTTGCAAAACCTGGTCGGGGTTATCATCTTCTTCTTCGTGGCCTTTGCCGTGATCTTCTGGCTAAGCCTCGTTTTCTGGACCTGGCGCGATGTCCGTTCCCGCACGCAGGATGTTATCTTGCAGGTGACGGCCACCGGACTCGTCGCGGTCTTCAACATCGGCGGTCTCTTCATCTACCTGATCGTGCGGCCACGCCAGACGCTCGCCGAACTCTACGAGCGGCAGCTAGAGGAAGAGTCGCTGCTGGCCGAGATGACCGAGCGGCAGACCTGCCCGACCTGCCACTACCGCGTCGATGGCGACTTCCAGATTTGCCCCTCCTGCGGGACGAAGCTGCGGCGGCCATGCCCGCGTTGCGACCATTTGCTGGAACTGAAGTGGAACGTCTGCCCTTACTGCGGCTACGGCGGTGGCGCCGACGGCGGGGCCAGAGCGCCCGCGCGCGCGGGACGTGGCGAGCGCTGACGACGCACAACGCTCACAGCATTGGCATTGAGACGGCCCCATGAGGGGCCGTCTCGCTATTTGTGATGAGTCATGACGCCGCTGGGTGGAAGTCTTCCAGCGTCTCGGAGACCGCCCCCGCCTCGCGCATCTCCTTGATCGCGCGCTCTTCGTCGCCTGGCTGGACCTCGACGGCGCGTATGGCGTCCTCCAGCAGGAAGACGTCGAAACGGGCGGCTAGCGCGTCGAGGGTGGTGGCGCGCACGCAATAGTCCGTCGCCAGACCGCCAACATGCACGCGTGTGACGCCAAGTTCGCGTAACGCCGCCAGCGCGTCGCGCCCGTCCTCGAGTTTCCCCTCGAAGAGCGAATAGCCCTCATCCACTGGATTCATGCCTTTTGAGACGACGACTGTTCCCTCCGGTAGGCGCAAGCCTGGATGGAACTCCGCGCCAGGCGTTCCCTGAACGCAATGCGGCGGCCACTGGCCTCCAAACTCGCGGAAATGGGCTGTCTGCGCAGGGTGCCAGTCGCGACTGGCGAAGATCGGGACGCCAGCGGCGGCGGCGCGCTCCATGTACTGATTGAGAAGCGGTACGACGGCGTGACCTTCGGCCACCGCGAGCGCGCCGCCGGGACAGAAGTCGTTCTGCACGTCCACGATGAGCAGGGCGTCTTTCATCGCGCCTCTCCTTCTTGCGTCTCGCTCACTTCTCAGCGCGCGGATTGAAGCGGTAGAGCGCGGCAGGGCGGTGCTGCCCCACCTTGCGCGTCTCCAGTGTCTGCTCCAGGATGCCCGTTGCCAGCAGCTTTTTGCGGAAGTTGCGCTTATCGAGCCTGCGGTTCAAGATCGCCTCGTAGACCTCTTGCAGCTCGCTCAGCGTGAATTCGTCGGGCAGCAATTGGAAGCCGATAGTCGTGTATTCCAGCTTGCCACGTAGCCGTTGCAGCATGTAACTGAGGATGTGGTCATGGTCAAAGGCGAGCGACGGGAGCTGGTAGGCGGGAAACCACTCAGCCTCCGCCGCGTCGTCGTCGGCGCGCACGCGAATCTCGTCGCTGCGGATCAGCGCGTAATACGAGACGGTAATAACGCGCCCACGTGGGTCGCGCCCAGGGTCGCCAAAGGTGTAGAGCTGTTCGAGGTAGACATCGCTGACGCCCGTCTCCTCCTCCAACTCGCGTCGCGCCGCATCCTCCAGCGACTCGTCCGGTCCGACGAAGCCGCCAGGGATCGCCCACATGCCCTCGTAGGGCCAGTGCCGTCGCTTGATGAGCAGGACCATCAGGCGGCGCTCGCGCACGGTCAGGATGATGACATCCACCGTGACCGACGGGCGCTCGTACTTGCTTGCGTCGTAGGTCGCGCGGGCGCGGTTGGCCTCTTCGGGTGTGTCAACGGCATGAGTATCCAAACTCTCCACACGATCCGCTGGCGCCGCGTGTGTCTTGCGCGTCATGCGTCTGGCTCCTGGCCCGGCGTCTTCAGCACGCCGTAAGCTTCGTGTTGCTAGAATAGAGAGGTCGCCAGGTAGGCGCTTCCAGCTGCGCTCCTGTGGCAAGTTCTCTTCCTTCCACCGTATCCCTTGCCTGGCCGTGTGTCAAGCGAGGTTACTCTAGCGCATCCGGCTCGTTGCTATCCACGCAAGACGCTCATGCGTGGCGCGGCCAATGCAAAGCGATGAAAGGCTCCGAACTTGATGGACGAGCGTGAGGAACTGTCTGAACTCCAGCGCCCACCTGCCGCCGGACGGACGTTTCTACGAGCGCTCGGCGAGATGGCGCGAGCGGGCTGGCGCGGGGCGCGCGGTCTTGCCTCCGCTGTGCGACGGCGACCACGAGTGGCGCTGGGAGTTCTGAGCGTTCTGCTGCTCGTCGCAGCGATTGTCCCGCAGTTGCGCCTTCTCGGCGCGACTTCACAGCCGCGCGCGCGGGTCAAGACAACACCAACGATCACACCGACGCTCGCGCCCGCCGATCCCCACGCGCTCGACTGGATACATAATCTGCACAATGTCGCCGAGACCGCCTACATCAACGACCTCATGGCGCACATGAGCGTTGATGAGAAGGTTGGGCAACTCATTCTGTTCGAGTTCCTCGATGCGCAGATGACCCCGACCATCGCGGCGGAGATTAAGCAGTTTCATGTCGGCGGCGCGATCCTCTATCGCTGGAACGTCACCGACGCGGCGGGTGTGCGCAAGCTTGACAGCGATATGCAGGCGCAGGCGAAGATTCCCCTCTTGATCGCGACCGACCAGGAGGGCGGGTTTGTCGACCGGCTGGTGTTCATCCAGGGGTATCATCCCTCCGCCGAGGAGATGGGCGCGCGCAATAACCCTGACTACGTGCGCCAGCGTGGCGAGCAGGATGGCCGCTCTCTCGCCGATCTGGGCATCAACATGAATTTCGCGCCGGTGGTGGACGTGCAGGGTATCCCCGATGGCGAGAGCGTGATGCAGACGCGTATGTTTGGCTGGACGCCCGATAAGGTCACGACGATGGCCGGAGCGTATCTCAGTGGTCTCCAGGAGGGTGGCCATGTCGTCGGCACGCTCAAGCATTTCCCCGGTCTCGGCTCGGTGCCCGGCGATCCGCACCAGGGTGTCGTCACGCTAAATCGCTCGGTGACCGATATGGACCGCATCGACTGGGCGCCATATCGCGCGCTCTTCGCCACGGGTCAGGTTCAGGCTGTCATGACGACACACCTCGACGTGACGGCGATCGATCCGGGCGTCCCGACGACGCTCTCGTACAAGGTGACGACAGGCATCCTGCGTGACAAGCTGGGCTTTCAGGGCGTGATCGTCACCGATGGCATCTATATGAAGGCGCTCGCCTCACGCTACTCGTTCGAGCAAACCATCATTGGCGCGGTGCTGGCGGGCAACGACCTCATCGCCAGCACTTACTCGTATAGTTCGACCGAGGCGGCGTTCAACATCCTCAAAGGCGCGGTCGCGAGCGGGCGCATCAGCCAGGACCGGCTCGACGCCTCGGTGCGCCGCATCCTGACGCTCAAGTTGCATATGGGCCTGCTGACAGGCGCGAAAGGATAGCCAGCCTTGGGGCGCGGTGATAGGTGAGGGTCCGCTATGTCACCAGTTGCGCCTGGAACACGATCAGATAGCTAAACGCCGTCCCATCCACCTGATTCAGCCCATCAATTTGAAAGGCGTAGCAGCCCGGCGCCCGCACGCGCGGATAGACCCCAAGGCCGATCCAGCCGGTTGGCTCCGCCCAGGGCGTTGGATCCAGACGAACCTCCAAGGGTGGGAAATCGCCCTCGCCGATGCGCAACTGGTTTGGCCCATCAAGCTGATGCCCACGGATCAGCACGAAGTTGTTGTTGGGCGCATGCTCGGCGAAGTTCGCGTTGCCGCCGCCCCAGTCCTGACTGTGCCAGAACGAGGGCGGCGCGTACTGCAAAATGCCTGAGACGCCGCCTACCTCAAGATAGACTGGCCCCTGGCCGCGTCCTGTAAAATCAAGGCTATCTGGCCCGGTATTGGGTGGAGGAGGCACGGCCTGATAGGGCGTGATGGGACACGGAGAACCAGCCGCCAGGCGAGGGACCGTGACCGTTCGCCGCTCCAGTTGCGCCCAGATGGGTCCATCTGGCGACGCTGGTGTTATCGTTGGAATGTTGATGCTGGCCTCGCCCACTATGGAGCATCCGGCGAGCGCTAGCGAGACCAGTAAGGGGATGATTCCCAGGCTCCATCGAGATCTCATCATCGAATCCCTGTTCCGTGCCGCAATGCCGTGAAACTCTAGATAAAGCGATTGCACGCTCATTATATCAAGCGCCATAGGTGAGGAGTGGCGCCGCCTTGACCGCGCGTAGACCATGTGCGAGACTGGCTCGGACCTTGCGCCTGGAATCCCGTATCAGGGATACAGTTGACGCGCATTCGCCAGGTCCACCGAGGAGGGAGCATCCCCTATGACTGATGACGCACTGGCGCACAAGGCATTGCCCATGCTTGGCATCCCACAGCCGACGCGCGAACAGGCTCTCGCGCTGCCAGATGTGCATGTCTCGAGGCACCCGGTCGTCGGCCATAAGCTCACCGCGTTGCGCGATAAACGCACGCCACATCCGGAGTTCTATCGCCTGGTGCGCGAGCTGGGCGCGCTGCTGGCCTATGAGGCGACCGCAACGCTGCATGTCGAGCCATACGAGGTCGAGACGCCGCTCGAACCCATTACTGGTGTGCGACTCGCGGGTGGAGTCGGCATCGTACCGGTACTGCGCGCGGGACTGGGGCTAGCCGACGGCTTCCGTCAAGTCTTGCCCGACGCGCAGGTGTGGCACCTGGGATTGCGGCGCGATGAGCGCACCTTGCAGCCCATCGAGTACTATAACCAGTTGGCCAGGGCGGTGAATCTTCAGGTATGCTTTGCGGTAGACCCCATGCTCGCGACGGGTGGCTCGGCCATCGACGCCTGCAGCATCCTGAAGCGCTACGATGTGCCGCGTCTGTGCTACGTCGGCCTGATCGCGGCTCCCTACGGCATCATGAAGCTGCGCGAGGCGCATCCCGACGTGCCGATTGTCATCGCGGCGGTGGATGAGCGGCTCGATGACCGCGGATTCATCTGCCCAGGGCTGGGGGACGCGGGCGACCGCCAGTTCGGCACACTCTAGCCCATCAACAAGAAATACCTCAGAATACAGAAGAGCAAACCGACCGTGACCGATGAGACAGATGACGCGCTCAATGACGAGTCGCGCCCAGTAGAGCAACCAGACTCGGAGTCCGCAACGCCAGAGACGGGTTCAGCGCCGGTAGAAGATGAGTTTGAAGGCGCGACGCCGCCAGGTTATGACTGGCCCACGCATGGTGGCTATCTCGGCTGCCTGATGGGCGTGATGGCGGGTGTGCTGCTGGGCGGCTTCCTGGGAGCCAACATCTTCGCCGCCTACTACAATGTCCTCGATCTTCCATTGGCTGTCTATATTCTGCTGAATGTCGCGCTCTTTCTTGTGCTGCTGATTGGCCTGGGGCGGTTGGGATGGTGGCTGGGCATGCGCTACTACCGCCACTACCCGCAACCGACTGGTCCTACCTGGGGCGAGTCCGATGAGGATTCGGACGAGAGTTTGGATGAGGAGCAGGCGCCGGCAGCGACCTCCAGCGCCGAGACTGACTGGAGCGATGGCGCGCCCGAGATCGCCGCGCACGAGGCGCCTGCTACCACTGCTGAGCCGGAGGCGACAAGGTTGCCCCCGGTCTGAGGCTACTTGGCAAAACTGATAATCGCGAGGACAATCGCGGCGATGGCGCTGATGAGGCTGCCGAGCAGGCAGAGGACACCGACGATAATCCTGAGCGCGCGCCCGGAAGCGTCACCCGTTGATGGCGCGCGGTACCCACCGCGAATTGGCGCATCGACGACGGTGGGCGCGTCGCGGTCTTCTGGGTCCCATTCGGGATAGCCGCCGACGATGTAATGACCAGAATCTGAGGACACGGAAGTCATCCCTGAACTAAAGACACCGCTCGCTGAGACCGGCGTGCCGCACTGGCCGCAAAAGGTCTGCCCTGGCTCGATGCGCGCGCCGCAGGCTCCACAGTAGCGTGTGCTGGCGGGAGCAGGAGTCGCAGCGCTGATCCGCCCAGGCGTATTCGCGGGACCATTCGACCGCGGCGCGTAGGCGAAAAGACCAGAGCCGCCCGCGCGTAACCCGCCTGGCGCGCGTGAACTTCCGTCGGCCCGCGTCGCGGCGGGATCATCGGCCCGCGTCGCCTGGGGATCACTCTCGTTCATACTGCTCCTCGCCGAGGCGCGCCAGCCACAGACTGCACAGACGCCACCCACTCCGACCGCGTCCGCGCCACAGTGCTGACAAACGCTCATCTGAACCTCCTGGGCGTCGTTCGGTCTCAGTATAGCGTTACGCGCCACGCGCCGCAACAGTTGCGGGAATCGTTGACCTCTTCATCTGAAATGCGTGAGTGAAACGCGCCAGCAACCAGAAGAGGGTGGCCACGCGCGTTACGCTGTCAGACCTTTCAAGGGTCGGAGTGGCGCTCATCCTCAGCGAGGACGACTGGCAGCCAGTCGATGCGTCTCAGATAGGCGATCAACTGGTCGAGCGTCTGCGCGCGCAGGTCGCTGAGCAGGTGTTCCTCCCAGGGCTGCAGACCATAGGCGTGCAGCGCCTCCACTGGGTCGCGCAGCAAGCGCGCGCGATAGCGCCGGTCCGCCAGCGCGCGCGTGATCGCCTCTTCCCAGTCTGGACGCATGAGAGTTCTCAGATTCTTACACTCCAGTGGAGATGCGCTGGCTGCTACGCCGCCGCATCCACAGCGGTGGGCGAAACGGCTATGGCAATAATGGTCCTCCAGGTCCGGCAACTAGAATCTGTCCTGTGGCGACGAGACCAGTCGCGACGCCAAGACTGAGCGCCGCGCATGCGCTAAGAAGCATAGCGAGTGCGGACGGCAGTGAGCGGGACCGAGACGAGCGAGCGCCAGCCAGAGGGGCTTCTGATTCGCGGGGAGATGTGGACACGCGACGACTCCTTCAAGAAATGCCGACAATCAGGCGTCCACGACGTCTGTTGTCCTAGCCTATCTGAAGGGTCGTTAAATAACTGTTAACTCCGACGCGGCGAAGCCGTGCGACGTTGAAAAGGCAGCCGCGCGCCGTTACTTCTGGGTATCTGCGCCTGAGAGAAGGGGAGCCTGAGCCATTAGCTCTTGAAAGAGTTGTTGAGTTTCCGCCGAAGGAGCGAATGCAGGTGTCAGCTCGCGTTGCAGACGGTCATACTGATCTCGCACGTTTACGTATTCGCCCCGGCGCGCATAGTAGCGCATCAGCCCGCGCCGGGCGTTCTCGTGTGGAGCAGGATCTTCAAGCAACTGGAACCAGCGCTGCGCGGCCTCCTCGTAGCGTCCAAGCTGCTCCTCTAGCTCAGCGAGTTGTTCGAGACAGGAAAGCCGGACAAGCTCGAGTTGCTCGGCGCGCAGCCGCGCCCAGTCGGAGTCAACATCCGCAAGGTAGCTGCCGCGCGCGTAGGTCAGCGCCTGGCGGAAAGCGGTGATCGCCGCACGGAAGTCGCCATCGGCGGCCAGCCGTTTGCCGTCGGCGGCCAGTCGCTCGAATTCGCGCGCATCCACCCAGCAGTCAAAGGAGAGACTCCAGCGCCCTTCGCGCTTGATCATCGCTTTGCGATTGAGCACCCGGTTCAGTTGGAAGACAGCCTGCCGGAAGTTGATGTTGGCAGTCTGATCATTCTTGTCGGGCCAGAGGTCGGCGAGCAACGCCTCTTTGCGTACCGGCTCATGGCGATCCAGCAGATAGCAGAGCATCTCGCGCGCCGCTGGTAACCGCCAGCCACCTAGCTGGATGTTCCCCTCGAAGACACGCGCCCCACCGAAGGTGTACACGCGCAAGGCTGACTGCGAAGACGCACGGCTCTCACGCTCAGGAGGCTGCGGTCGCTCGGCGCGCGCCTGCGCTCTCAGGAGCGTTGAGGCGCGCTCATCTTTGAGGCTTTCGGCGAGCGGGAAGACTTCGGCGACGATCTGCGCTGTCGGCAAGATGACTGGCGCGACATCTTCTAGAGAGACTGCATGAAGCGCGGCAAGAAGCTCGGAGGTCGCTTCCGCATCGCGCTCCTGCGCCAGACGCAAGGCGCATAAGATGAGTTGGGCGTCGACCAGAAGCGATCGATCATCTGACTTGAGCGCAATAGCATAGGCGCGCTCAATTGGCTCGACCGCATCGGCAGGCTCGCCCTCACGCAGATACGCAAGGCCGAGCGTCAACGTCATACGCGCCCATTTCGCCTCGCGCGCCGCGCCTGGCGCCGATTCATAGTTCGCGCGCAACAGGTTCACTGCGAGATCGGACCGTCCATTGAGGATATAGGTGAAACCAAGTCCGCTCATGACGCAGGAATATAGGGTTGGATCAGGCAACCGCTCGGTTAGCGCCTGCGCCCGATAATATGCCGCTAATGACTCATCATAGGCGCCGCGCATTCGCTCGACCTCCGCGAGGTTGACCACCGCATACGCCATGCCAAAAGTGTAGCCAGAGCGGCGCGCCTGTTCGCGCGCGGATTCCAGCAAGTCAAGTGCTTCGCGATACAGCCCCTGGCACGCCAGCATCAGGCCTAATTGAACTTCGCTCGACACAGTGATGCGCATGTCCTCGGCCTCCTGGGCGTAAAGTAAGGCCTGCTCGACCGCCTTGCCCGAGGCCACGTAGCGTAGCTGAACCTGAAGGACCTTTGCGCGCATATACCAATAGAGAGCCAGCGTGGCGACATTACGCGCCTCGCGGGCGCGCCGCTCCAGGTCGCTCAGGAGCGCTTCGGCCTGGTCGAGTTGATTGAGTCCGGCTAGACAGGAGACAAGAGTGAACCGCGCCTGAACCTGGAGGTCGTTCGCATCCTCAGGCGTGAGCGCCAGCGCTTGCTCACAATCCTCGCGCGCGCGCTCGAAATCGCCTTGTGTGTGGTAGAGCATCCCACGCATCAAGAGCGCCTGCGCCGCCAGTTCCGGCTCGTGGTCCGCCTGTGGCAAGACTTCCGCGCAGACGGCGCGCGTCACTTGCCATGCGCTGGTCATGCGCCCAGCGTTGCGGTGGAGTTCCGCCAGCGCCAGTTGCAGACGTGGCCGTGACGCGCGCATCTCAACTGGCAGCGCCTGAATCCAGCGGACGACGGATTCACCGTTGCCGGAACGCAAGAGCGCTGCTTTGCGCTCCTCGATCAGCGCGGCGATGCGGTCGAACCGTTTTGCCTGGATGTAGTGACTCACCGCCTCTTCGTCTCTGCCGCAATCGCGCAGGATATCACCAGCGCGCGCATGCAACTCCTCTACCTGCGTCGCGGACATCTCCGTCTTGAGCGTGCGCAGCAGGCTCGCGCGTAGCGCCGGATGGAAACGGTAGACCGTCTCAGTCGCAACGCGCGCCACCGCGTCGAAGAAGCTCAAACGCCGGTCGAGCGAGGCCAGCCGCTCGCGCGCATCCGTAAGGTCCAGCAGACGTGCGCAGACCGAGGGTGTTATGGGATCGAGGATGGCCAGGCGCGCCGCGAATGCGCGTTCCTCTTCTGGAAGCGCGTCGATCACCTGTCGCGCCAGATACTCGGAGGTCGCGTCACGATTGACCTTCCGCGGCCGGGCGCTTTTTTCGCCGAGGAGAGCGCTGGCGTCGATATCGGTGGCGAGGAGGACGCCCATGATCCAGCCACCGCAGAGCGTCCGGAGCTTATTTGCCTCCTGGATGGTGAGATGAATGTCGCGTAGAGCGAGGAGGGCGTGAAACTCCTCATCGGTCAGCGCCAGTTCATCCTCGCCTAGCGTGCGCAGCCGCTGCTCCTGATGGAGGAGCGTCGCCGGAACATGCGAGGGCTCGCGCGATTCCAGCGCCAGTCCCAGCGGGTCCGGTGGTTCTGCGAGCAGGCGCTCGACGAGTTTTGCGGTTGGCTCGTCTGACCGAAGGACATGGAGATTGGTGAGGACGAGCGTGGTGGGATGACTGACGACACGCTGGAGATCACGAAGAAAGAGGTCGCTCAGGCGATCGAGATCGCTCGCTGAAGGGATGCCGGCAGGCAGGCGATCAAGCGCCATCAAGACGCGCCATCGTGGCCTGCTGATAACGGAGTCGAGCGCGCGTGTCACGCCACGCAAAAAGAGCGCTAGATCATTGTCTGTCTCGTCGAGCGTATACCAGGCGACAGGAGTAGTGGAGACGTGCGCCCACTGGGCGAGCAACGTCGTCTTGCCATAGCCTGCGGGCGCGGTGAGCAGCGCGACAGGCCCTTGCCGCCGCGGCATATCGAAGTGCGCCTCAAGCGCGACCGTGAGTCGCTCACGCAGCAGACGCTGTTCGGGAAGCGGTGGCGCGCTGGTCTTCCACGCAATAGGCGCCGGGTTCATCGCCTGTTCATTCGCCATGTGAGTGGCTCCAATCACATTAGCAGCGGAAACGACCGCGCGGTGGAGGATGAGCGCTCTGGCTATTTTGGGGATATGTGGCGCGGTAGACATGAGACGATATCGGGTTCTTCCGGCGCGCATAGCAGGCGCATCGTAATGAGTATAACGCAAAACGTTAACGAAAGTAGCATGGACGAGGCTGCCCTGTAAATACGCAGGAGTGCGCAGCGCCATAGAGTGTGCTCGCCCGGCGCGGTCATCCCAGGCTTGGCCGAGTCGGCGGATGAAAATCTTGGCCTGAGGGTGCGGCGCGAAGGTAGGCGCGAAGATGTTGCGCAATAGCTTGACAAGATGGCGTCGCGCAGGTGATAATTCTGAGCGGCGTCTGACAAGAACGCTTGTCTTAGCGTGGCTTGCGGCACTCGATCTGGGCAGTTACCGAAGCGGCCAAACGGGACTGACTGTAAATCAGTTGGGAAACCTACGGAGGTTCGAATCCTCCACTGCCCACCTCCGGCGAACGCATTCAGGTCTCCTGCTTGCGTGCGCCTTCGGCCCGAGTAGCTCAGTGGTAGAGCGCAATCTTGGTAAGATTGAGGTCACGGGTTCAATCCCCGTCTCGGGCTCCTGGAGGTCCCTCCGCGGTGTGCTGGCTGCGGCGCGTTCGCCCGCCAACGTGACGCCAATCGCGGTGGGATTTTGTTGCGTCTGGCGCTCGGGCGCACGCATGGAAACCGTGTCTGTCCCGCGCCACCTGAGTTCGGCGTCCCGATCAGGCGCGTCGTGCTCAGTCGAAAGTAAAGAGTCGAAAGTAAAGAGGAGAGTTTGCAGGTATGGGGAAGCAGAAGTTTGTACGGAACAAGCCGCATGTAAACGTGGGGACGATCGGGCACATCGACCACGGCAAGACGACGTTGACCGCGGCCATCACCAAGGTGCTGGCGCAGGCGAAGCTCGCCAACTATACGGCGTTTGACCAGAT
>DATAOM010000089.1:0-3271 GCA_036265775.1 Ktedonobacterales bacterium
TGAGCCAGCCATCCAGCGCCTGCCACAAGCCGTCCTGGTGTAGCAGCGCCAGCCCGCCGCCTTGCAACACACCCTCGACCCAGGCGCCAGCTTGAGGCGCGGGCGTCACCGTCGAGAGCGCCAGCCGCGCCAGCCGCTGCAATTCAGGCTCGTCGAGCGCGCCAAGGTCCAGCAGGAACCGCGCGCTGCGTCCGCGCACCAGCCCGTGAATGCTCTCGCGCTGCACCAGCCCGCGCAAAGTGGCGATCCACTCCTCGCGCTGCCCGGCGTTGTCCAGCAGGCGTACGCTGGAGTCCACGTTGTTCATGCTGCCGACCATCGCCGCCGCCGCCTCGTCGTCGAGCGAAGCGCATGCGCCCGGCAGGCCAATCAGCGCGCGCTCGAAAAGAGCTGTGTAGACAGGCCGAACATCCTCGGCTTTCGCACCGCGCACATCGCTGTAGCGAGTAACTTTCGCTAGGGGCGGCAGCGCGTCCATCAGATGGCGTACGTCAGAGGAGACGGCGGCCTGGTCACGTACCCGTAAGAGCGCACGCTCGATGGCCTCTGGCAAGCCAGCGAGGATCACTTGATCCAGCAGTTCGGTCAGCGTGGGCAGGTCTTCGCTCTTATCGGCGGCTTCGATGGATTTCGCCGTCGCTGCGCGCGCGACGGTGTTGCCCCAGACGTTCGCCTCGATCAGCCCGATGACGAACTCAACCTGCCACTTGACGCCCCAGTATTCGTGGAATGTGCCCATCCCTCTACGCCCACGCTGCGGCTCGCCCCACGGAATCCCCAGCAGCCGCAGTCGGTGTAGCAACTGGCTGCGTGCGCGATCGTTCTCGTTGCGCAAATCGAAGTCGTACTGCTTGTCCTCAGTCGTCGCGGGAAGTCTGAGCCGTCGCTGCTGCGCCTCAAGGTCGCGCTGGAGTGGCACGGCGGGCGTCTCCGGCGGGACCTTACCCATCGCCTCGCCAATCTCGAGCTTTTCGCGGATCAGCGTCATGCGCGCACCGTCGCCATTGCAGAGAACCGTCTGCGTCGCCTCGTGCATCTCAGCCAGCCCCGGCATCGGCAGGTCGCGCATCGCCGCCAGCGCCTCACCCAGCCGCACTGCCTCGATCACGCTGGCCGAAGAAGCGTCCAATCCCTCACTGCGTAGCAGATGCGCCGCGCGGGTGAGCCAGCGGGTCGGCGCGCCATCGCCGGTCGTCCAGAGATGCTCGTACCAGCCCGGCGAGGTCACACCAGCTCCGTAGCCGCTGCGATAGGCGAGTCGTGAATTCGTCCAGGGAATCCAGGTCGCCTGCGTCTTGATGCGCTTTAGACCCTTCAGTAGCGCCGTGTCGCCCTTCGCGTCACTTAGATCGCCGAGCGCGGGTGAGTGCCACGCGCCGGTGACGACGGCGATGCGCTGGAAGCCCTCCTGCTGGGCGGCGCGAATGCCCTGACGCATCTGCGCTTCGCGCTGGGCCTCTTCATCGTCGCGCGGTGTGGTGTCCGCGCGCAGGGCCGTCATCGCCTCCAGGATGCCGTCGAAGAAGCCGACCATGTCGCGCCGCTGCTCGATCTGCCGCTCCCACCACAGTTCGTGATCGTCGTAACCTGCCGCCTGGGCTAATAAGGCAAGCGGATCTTCTCGCGGCGAGGCGTGAGCCTTCTCCTGCTCGTCGACCGGCGCTTCGGGCGCAGCAGCGCTGCTCATCGCCTCGTCGCCACCCACCGGCTCCGCAGGCGCTTCTTCTGGTTGCTGTGGCTCCTCTGGCTCGCGCGCGAGTTGGACCTCCTGCGGCAGATCAATGAAGCGCACGGGCAGCTTGCGTCTGAAGGCGTAGTCGAGCGCCTGCCACTCTGGCGAGAAGCGCGCGAAGGGATAGTACACCGCCTTGGATGGCGTATCTGGCGCGTAGATTAACAGCGCGACCGGCGGGGTCATTGCCTTATGGCGCATGAGGGGCAAGACCTCTTGCGCGTCGGGCGGCCCCTCGATCAGCACGATGTCGGGATTGAGCGCCTCCAGCGCCAGGCGCAGGCTGCGTGCGCTACCCGGCCCGTGGTGGCGGATCCCAAAGAGATGCGTGGACATGTCTAGAGCACCTCGCTAGAGTACCTCAGAGAACCTCGTGGCAGGCGCGATACAGATCTTTCCAGCCCTCACGCTCCTTGACCACCGACTGGAGATATTCGAGCCAGACGACGCGATCCTGCACGGGATCCTTAACGATGGCTCCGGTCAACCCCGCCGCGAGGTCGTCGGCCTTTAGCTCACCATCGCCGTAGTAGCCCGCCATGGCAAGGCCGTTGCTCATGACCGAGATCGCCTCAGCGGTCGAGAGCGTCCCGCTGGGAGATTTCAGCTTCGTCTTGCCGTCCGCCGTCATGCCATTGCGCAACTCGCGGAAGACCGTCACGACGCGGCGAATCTCTTCAAGGGCGGGCTTCTCTGCTGGCAACTCCAGCGCCTTGCCAAGCTGGGCGACGCGGCGTTCGACGATATCGACCTCCTCGTCCATGTTGTCGGGCACGGGCAGAATGACGGTGTTGAAGCGACGCAGCAGCGCGCTGGAAAGCTCATTGACGCCCTTGTCGCGGTTATTCGCCGTGGCGATGATGTTGAAGCCCTTGCGCGCCTGGACCTCGGTGTTGAGTTCGGGCACCGGCAGCGTCTTCTCGGAGAGGATGGTGATGAGCGTGTCCTGCACCTCGGCGGGCATGCGCGTCAACTCTTCGATGCGCCCAATCTTGCCGTCCTGCATCGCGCGCATGATCGGACTGACCACCAGCGCCTCGACGGATGGCCCCTCGACCAGCAGCCGCGCGTAGTTCCAGCCGTAGCGGATCGCCGCCTCGTCCGTGCCCGCCGTCCCCTGCACCAGCAGCGTGGACTCGCCACAGATCGCCGCCGAGAGATGCTCGGAAAGCCAGCTTTTGGCGGTCCCAGGAACGCCATAGAGGAGCAGGGCGCGGTCGGTAGCCAGCGTGGCGACAGCGATCTCGACCAGCCGCGCGTTGCCAATGTACTTGGGCGAGACTTCGAAGCCATTGGCGAGCTTGCCGCCGAGGACATAGGTGCGGACGGCCCAGGGCGAGAGGACCCAGTTGGGCGGCTTCTGCCGGTCGTCAACCTTCGCCAGTTGGGCAAGCTCCTCGGCGAACTGCTGCTCGGCATGCTGGCGGATGACGGACTCGACAGGGGCTGCGGTCTTGGTCGTCATAGGGGTAACTCCTTCGCGATACGTCGTCGCAAACTGATGGTCGTCTGCCATTCTTCGAGTTGGGTGCGGAAGTA
>DATAOM010000090.1:0-18552 GCA_036265775.1 Ktedonobacterales bacterium
TGCAATGTCGCCGACGCCGCCTCGTAGAACTCGGAGCTGTCGGTGATCGATCCTCGTGTGGCGCCGTCAAATGACCGGCGTGAGAACGCGGCTAGGTCGTCGAGATCGATCTGGTTATTCTGTAGAATGAGCGCGTGGCCGGAGATCTCCAGCACACCGCTGCGTGATAGGAGAGATCTCAGCGTGTCTGGCCCAAGTTGCAGGCCGTTCTCGGCGTATACGCGGCCCAGCGCGCGCATAGTGCCATTGATGTAGCTGGCGATGCCGACGAGATGGTCGGTTGGTGTACGGCGCTTGAGCCAGTCTTGCTCGAACTCGATCAACAGGCTGAAAAGGTCGAAATCGTGCATGCTCAGACGCGCAGCGCCCTCAGGGAGTCCAGGCGCGCCCTGGCTTCCGAGCGGCACCAGCAATCCCTCGCGCACCAGCGGCTGCAGGACGCGCGAAACCTCTAGTTCAGACATGTGCAGCGTCGTGGCGATACGGCGGGCGGTGCGCTGTTGATTGACACGGCAGAGGACGCGCCAGGATTGGGGATGGAAGACAAGTGGATGACCTAGTGGCGGGTCAAACACCATGACGACATGGGTGTTCATGCCATCGGGAAGAAACTGGAGTTGGTCATCCCATTCGTGCTCATAGCGCAGCACCTCGAGCGCCGCATCTTCGGCGCTGATAACAATGGAAGCGACTCCCTGCGGAAGCACCTCGTTGGGATGGAACTCGTAGTCTCCGCTGCGCCAGAGCGCCAGCTCGCGCACCGTCCACAGGACCTGTGTCCGCAGCGCCTCGTCTAACTGCTCTGCGGAGAGGACGCCCAGATCGATCAACCGTTCACCTATGCGCTTGCCGAAGGGATCTTGCGTCTGTTGCTGATAGACATGTTCCAGTTGTGTCGCCGTCGCGTAGTTGAGTTGCTGTAGCACATGCCCCAGCGTCAGCGCCTCGGTGTCGATCTCGGTAGCGCTGACAAGCGCCCCATTTTCGAAATAGATCAAGCCGGCGCGCCCATCGTCGCGCCGCAGATGCAGCGCGCCTGTGCTGTAGCCCAGACCCATCGCCTGCAACAGTTCGACGACGCGGAATTCCTCGAGGCGGCCTCGTAGTTGATTTACATTCGCCACATGCGCGTTCCAGTTTCTTATCTGTTTCTTGTCTGCTGTGTCGTGAGGCAGTTGCTGTCCGCGCAATTATACCGTTGTGGGCCGCAACCTCACAAGGCTCCAAGTCGTCGCACACCACTCGCGTCCAGACCTTGCGCGAGTTCCTCGATTGTGCGCCCAGCGACGGGATGTCGCTGACCTGAAGCGACCTCCGCCAGCGGGATGAGCACGAACGCGCGCTCCAGCATTGCGGGATGTGGGATGGTCAACTCTGGCGTCATGAGGACCAGATCGTCGAGCAGCAGGATGTCGATGTCAATCACTCGCGGACCATAGCGCGGACCAGGGACACGTCCAAGATCACGCTCTATACGCTTGAGCGCGCGCAACAGTGAGAACGGGTCGAGTGTCGTCTGGCCCGCGCAGGCGATGTTATGGAAGAGCGGCTGATCTTCGACGAGAAGCGGCTCCGTCTCATAGACCGATGAGACACGCTCTACATGCAGAAGCTCTGCAAGTCTGCCGATGGCTGCACGCAGATGCGCATCGCGGTCGCCGAGGTTGCTGCCCAGCCCCAGGTAGGCGTTGCGCAAAGGCGCGACCTCTGCCAGTCCCTCTTGCTCACTCTGATGGTGTTCGCTCATCTCATTACTCTTATCTGGTTTGACTGCGCATCATGGCCCCGCTATACTCGTGTGCGATCGGATAGACGATGATAGGGCGTCACGTGTACTGTGCAAGCGTCTTGGGATGTAAGGGGAAGAGCGTGAGCCGCTCGGTCCGTTGGGCTACATGCGCCCTCACAGTGATGTGGACGCTCGTTGTCCTGACGAGTTGTGGGGTCTCCAGCGCGGCTTCGCCACAATTTAGCGGCGGAACCTATGAGAGTCCGCCGCAATATCACTTCAAGCTCTCCTATCCCAACGGCTGGAAGGCCAATGTCGTCGCCGACTCCACAGCAACGCCTGCCACTAACCCTGTCTTTCCCTTAACGGTGGAGATCACCCGTTCCTCAACGTCGCAGGCTATCAGCTCAATCGTGTCGAATCTGACCATCGCGGTGCTGGACTTGCGCGATCCTCAACTGGTGGATAAAGACCTCCTGAAAGCCGTGACGACTCGTTCAGCCAATCCAGCGTATCATGCCGTCAAGCTCGCCGGGCTCACCGCCTACGCGACCGCGCCACTGCAGCAGACATTCCCCAATGGCGGCCAGACGATCACCCACGTTGATTACTATCTGCTCGTGAACAACATCGAGTATCACATCAGCACCGACGCCGTCTCCGGCGACAAGGCTGACGACGATCTCGCGAGCATGCTCGCCAGCTTCACCTTGACCTGATAGCCACGCGCTGACAATCGGCTACGACAGGCGCTCGCGCTTCTCCGGCATGGCTCCATGCTCGCGCAACTGCTCGACCAGCCAGTCCTCAGTGCGTGTCGGCACGCCGAGCTTCTCCGCCTTCGCCACCTTGCTGCCCGGCGCGTCGCCGACGACGAGGTGATCGAGCGATTTCGTCACCGATGGCGCGATCTTGCCGCCGAGCGCTTTGATCGCCTGTTCGGCCTGACCACGCGTGAGCTGCGAGAGCGACCCGGTCAGCAGGAACGTCTGGCCAGAGAACGGCAGCCCATCCCTCGCGGCGCTGCCATCATCCGTGACTTCCATTCGCAGACCCGCGGCCTTGAGCTTCTCGATGAACTGGCGGTGCGTATCAACTTGGAGCCATTCATAGACGCTGTGCGCGATCTTGGGGCCGACGCCGGGCAGCGCGCTAATTTCCTCCTCGGTGGCGTTCAGCAGCGCATCGGCTGAGCGAAATCCCTGCGCCAGCGACTCGGCGGCCTTCTCGCCGACGAAGCGGATGCCAATAGCGCAGAGGACGCGCTCGAATGGTTGCCTCTTGCTCGTCTCGATGGACCGCAGCAGGTTCTCCGCGCTCTTCTCCTGAAAGCCGGGCAGCGTCAGCAGTTGTTCTTTGGTCAGGTGATAGAGGTCCGCTACGTCATGTATCAGCGCGGACCCGACGAGCCGCTCCGCAATGGCCTCACCTAGTCCGCGAATATCCATTACTGCGGCGAAGTGAATGACGTTTTCCAGGTGTCTGGCGGGGCATTGGAGGTTCGGGCAATAGGTGACGGCGCCGCCCTCAGCGCGTACGACTGGTGTATCGCAGACCGGGCAGTTCGTCGGGAAGGTCCAGGGTTGCTCCGTGCCATCGCGCAACTCTACCATCGCTTTGACAATGCCAGGAATCACGTCGCCATGGCGCTGGACGACGACGGTGTCGCCGATACGCAGGTCCTTGCGCCTGACCTCATCCTCGTTGAAAAGTTGCGCTGAAGTGATGGTCACACCGCCGAGCTTGAGCGGCGCGAGGCTCGCAATAGGCGTGAGCGCGCCTGTCCGCCCGACCGAGACATTGATGCCAAGCAGCTTGGTATTTCCCTCGGCTGGCGCGAACTTGTAGGCGATGGCCCAGCGTGGGTCGCGCCCGACCGAGCCAAGCTCCTGCTGCTGCCAGCGGTCGTCGATCTTGATCACCGCGCCGTCGATGTCGTACCCGAGATCGAAGCGCGCCGCAGCGCGCTGATCGGCGTAGGCTTGCGCTTCCTCGATGGTCTCGACACGAGTCGCCAGCGGGCTGACCGGGAAGCCCCAGGCGCGCAGGTAGCCAAGCAGGTCGGCCTGTGTTGCTGGCTCGTCAGCGCCTTCCAGGGCGCCCATATGGTAGGCCAGGAATGAGAGCGGGCGTGACACAGTGATCTGCGGGTCCTTCTGCCGCAGTGAGCCGGCGGCGGAGTTGCGCGCGTTGGCGAAGAGGCGTGGCGTGGTTCCCGCCTGCTCCGCCTCATCCGCTAATCGCTGGTTGAGCGCCTCGAAGTCGCTGTGGCGCATATAGATCTCGCCGCGCACCTCCACAATGTCGGGGATTGGCGCGCCGCCATCGGCGTTCAGCCGGTGTGGGATGTCCTTGATCGTGCGCACGTTGGCCGTCACATCCTCGCCTACCAGCCCATCGCCGCGCGTCGCGCCAAGAACGAGTTCGCCGTGGTCGTAGGTCAGGTTCATGCTCAGACCGTCGATCTTCGGCTCACAGACATAGCGAAAGACCGCCTGTGGCAGAACACGCGCCGCCCGGTCGCGCCAGGCCAGTAATTCCTCAGGAGCGCGGGCGTTCGCCAGGCTAAGCATTGGCGTGCGGTGGCGCACCTTGGCGAATCCGGCGGCGGGCGCGCCGCTGACGGCCTGCGTCGGCGAATCGGGTGTGACAAGCGCGGGATTCGCCTCTTCGAGCGCGCGCAACTCCCGCATCAGTTCGTCATACTCGGCGTCCGAGATGATGGGATTGTCCTGCTCATAATAGGCGCGATCTGCTTCGCGGATGCGTGTGCGGAGGGCGTCTGCGCGCTGCTCCGTCTGATTCTCCTGCTGCTGGCTGTCTGGCGCGTCGGTAGCCATCGGATTGTCCTCCCGTTCGCGGATGCTGGCGACTTCGCGGATGCTGGGGACTGACGAGCGCAGTGTAGCACAGCCTCATCAGCGCTTCTGAGAGGCTATTCTTTTTGGCCTATCTGGCAGCGACCATTAGCGCAGGTTCGCTTCCGCTCATTCCTGGCGGACCAGGAGCGCGCCCGGCAGGATGCTCACGTCGAAGCGGTCCGCGCGCATCACTTCGCCGTCCAAATGCGCGTAGATTGGCTGCGCCGCCTCCATCGTGACGGCGCGCACACGCAGCCTGCGGACCTCCGGCTGGTCGGTATGCTTGCCCTTCTCCACCATCGGCAGCAGCCGTAGCGCACGGAGTTGGGATGGCTTCCAGATCAGGCAGAGGTCCAGCATCCCATCGCGCGGGTCGGCTCCAGGGTTGATCTTGAAGCCACCCCCCGCCGTCGGACCAAGGTTGACCGCCGCCATCGCGTAGAGCCTGCGGTCGTGGTCCTCGCCATCAATTGTCACGTGCAACTCCGGGCAGCGGTTGTAGTGAAAGATCAGCTCGGTGAGGCTGGAAGCGTAGTACAGGGTGTGGCCGCGCAGGAAGGTCGTGCGTTTCATGCGCTCTGCCGCAGCGGCGATATTGGCGTCGATGCCGACTCCCAGCGAATTCAGGAATGAGCGACCGTTGACCAGGCCAACGTCCATCGGCTGCGCCGCGCCGCGCAACGCGATCTCCAGCGCCTGCCGGTGGTCGCGCGGCAGACCGAGCGTGTGCCAGGCGTAGTCGTTGCCGTTGCCACAGGGGACAATGCCGAAGCGCACTGGCTGCCCCGACGAGATGATGCCCTGCGCGACCTCCGCCACTGTGCCATCTCCGCCGACGGCGACCACGTCTCGCCCAGCTTGCGCAGCTTCAAGGGCCAGTTGTTCCGCATGGCGCGGCTGCGTCGTAAAAACAAGCTCGCCACCCTTGTTCTTCTTCAACTCTTTCTCTAGCCATCGTCGCAGCGAGGCTCCGCGTTTGCTCGCCGGATTGAGGATGACGATTGGTGGGGTTGGAGCGGAAGCATCAGGAACTGGGGCGGAGAGCTCGGAGGTCGAGACGATGGGCTGAGACATACTGCCCTCTTTCACGCCATGTCGCACGGCCGGGGTCAGGGAGGCGAAGATTGAACGCAGTGTACAGCCAACGGCTGATCAACGTAAAGGGGGATGATGTGTTTTGGGTTGAGTTGGCCTTACTGAGTGAGTATTGATTTCATGTTGATTTCATATGGCGGCGTTGGGGCTATAATGACCAGCAGAACGCGGTAAGACCTTCCAACGGGGATTGATATGGCGCTGGTGAACGTCGCGAAGCGCGAGATCAATTGCAAGGTCGTCTACTATGGCGCGGGCTTCAGCGGCAAGACGACGAACCTGCAGTTCATTCATACACACTCACCACTGGCGGCGCGTGGCGATTTGATGGCGCTGGCGACGGAACGCGAGCGGACGCTTACCTTCGAATTCATGCCGCTCGACCTTGGCGCGATTCACGGCTTCCAGGTGCGATTTCACCTCTACACCGTGCCTGGCCAGGTGCTATATGAGACGACGCGCCGGGCGGTGCTTGAGGGCGTGGATGGCGTCGTATTCGTAGCCGATTCGACGCCAGAGAAGTTCGATGAGAACTATCAGAGTCTGGCCGAGTTGGAAGGCTATATGCGCGCAATGCGCAAGGACCTGGGCGACTTCCCCTACGTGATGCAGTGGAACAAGCGCGACGCCCCACGAGCAGTGCCTGTGGAGACGCTGGAGACCTATCTCAATCGCCGGGGTGTACGCAGTTTCCCGGCAGTGGCAGTGACAGGTGACGGCGTTTTCGCGACGTTGCTTGCGATCTGTCGCGCGGTGATGGCGCGTCTGTAAGCATAGAAATGGTCCGATCGGTCGATATTGGGATAGAATTGACGCAACCTGTCAGGTAGTGAATCGTAGAACGCTCAGGCCGGCGGAAGGATTTGTCGGCTTTGACCGCACGGCGCACAGCCGCTATACTCAAGCGACAGCGCTTCTGCCTGGGTTGGAGCGCACCCCAGATCGAAGGAGAGCCACACATGAGCAGTGAGAGCACCGAGGTCACCCAGCCGATGCAGCCAATCCAGCCGAAGGCAAATAGCCCTGTCGGGCGTCGCGCGCTTCTCGTTACCGCTGGTCTGGGCGCTTGCGCCGCTGGAGCGGCGGCCACACCGTTCATCGCCGGCAAAGTTGGCGAGTTTACCCAGGACGCGGTAAATCAAGCGTTGCAGGATGGCATCCAGCAGGGACGTGAGGCAGTATTGGCCGAGTTATCACAACTCGAAGGCGTGCCACTGGACGCCGCTATCGCCATCGCCGAGTTGACGAAGCTCGCGGTAAACTACATCGCGGTGCCTGTCTCCAAACTGGTCTCCGGAGTCGGGACCGTAGCGTTGCAGGGCTTTGCCGATGCGCTCTCGACCGCCCAGGACGCGCTCGGCAAAATCGGGCAGCACAGTGACCAGATCGACGGCCTTCACAATCTGGTGTTGAGCTGGAAGAGCGCTCTAGGCCTCGCGCCTACTATCCTTAGCGACATTACGATCAAGGATATCAATAGCGCTGAGACATATCTCAAGGCACTCGACCAGAAGATCAAGACCTCGAAGACGGCGACACCGACGGCGACCAAATAAGCGCGTATAGCGGCACGTCAAGCGTGATGGCCAGCCATCCACGCCGCGCCAACCACTCCAGCGTCGTCGCCAAGGTCAGTCTTGACGACCTTGAGCGCGCGGCCAACGACGGGCAGCGCGCTCTCACGCGCGCGTTCAGCCGCCCGCGCGAGGAACATTGGAATCGCCTCGACCAGTCCGCCGCCGACGATGATACGCTCCGGATTGTAGACCGTTGCAATTGAGCCGAGTCCCGCGCCGAGATAGTCCGCGCCCTCGGTGAGCGCCTCCTGCGTCAGCGCGTCCTGCTGCTCCAACGCGCGTGCGAGCATCCCTGATCGGATGACCGTCTCGCCCTCCTTCAACTCTTCACGGAGCTTCGAGGCGCGTCCGCGTCCCAACTCTGCCAGCAGCACACGCGTGATCGCCGTACGTGAGGCGTACGCTTCAAGATGCCCGCGTCCACCGCAGCCACAGAGTCTCCCCCCATAGTGGACAACCATGTGTCCAACCTCGCCTGCTGTCCCCGTCGCGCCTCTGCGCAGTTCGCCATTCGCGACGATGCCCGCGCCAATCCCTGTGCCGACGAAGACGCAGATGAAGTCGCGCGCATGACGGCCAGCCCCAAAGTGTTGTTCGCCATAGGTGGCGATCTCCACATCGTTGCCGACCACTACGGGGACGTAAAACGTCTCGCTGAGCAATTTACGCAGCGGCAGGTTGTCAAGCCCTTTTCCAAGGTTCGGTCCGGAAATTAGCATGCCGTGGTCGCGGTCAATCTGTCCGGCGATGCCGACGCCAATCGCCGTAATGTGGCGCGAAGCATGCTCTGGCGCGCTGGCGAGCGCTTCCCTGGTGACGTCGAACAGGCGTTGCGTGAAGAACTTCAAGCCGCGCTCAGGATGCGTCCTTTTGCGCGCGCTGCCGACGACCTCGCCTGTTTCGAGATCGACGACGCCGCCATACAGTTTTGTTCCGCCAATGTCCAGCCCGAGCGCAAACGTTGTGCTCATGCGGCCCCCTTGCCGGTGTGGAACGATGCTCGCGTATGTCCCGTTGAAACGTGAATCATCAGTCCGGTACGGGAGCGCCCGCCTGCAGCGCAAATGGCGCGTCGGTGTCCTGCGTTGGCCGGGTATCCAGACCGAGCCAGCGCTGCACGTCGAATGGCGGCTCACCTTTCGCCGGGCGCTTACGCTGATAGGTTCCGTCTGGCAGTAACAACCGCGCATTGGCGGTATCACGCAGATATGCGGGCAGAATCTCATGCGCGATCTGATAGCGCAAGGCAGGTTCTTCGAGTGGAAACAGCACCTCCACACGGTGATCCAGGTTACGCGGCATCAGGTCCGCACTGCCGAGCCACACCTCGTCAGCGCCGTCGGCGCCGAAGTAATAGATGCGGCTGTGTTCGAGGAAGCGTCCCACCAGACTGACCACGCGGATATTCTCGCTGACCTCCGGAATGCCGGGGCGCAGACAACAGATGCCACGTACGATCAGGTCGATCTGGACGCCTGCGGCTGATGCGCGATAGAGCGCGCGAATGATCGCTGGATCGACAAGCGCGTTGGTCTTGAAAATCAGTCGTCCCTGCTTGCCATCGCGTTGATGCTCGATCTCGCGCTCGATGCGCTCCAGCAAACCATCGCGCATACGTCCGGGCGATACGAGCAGGCGTCGGTAGACAACCCCGCGCGCATACGCCGTCATAGCGTTGAAGAGATCGGTCAGGTCGCTGCAAATCTCTGGCCGGCAGGTCAACAGCGCGTAGTCCTCGTAGGTGCGCGCCGTGGAGGCGTTGTAGTTGCCAGTGCCAAGATGCGCATAGCGCTGCAACCCCGTCGCCTCGCGGCGCACGACCAACGCCACCTTGGCGTGCGTCTTCAGGTTCGCCTGGCTATAGACGACATGGATGCCCGACTGTTCAAGCATGCGCGCCCACTCGATGTTGTTCTCCTCGTCGAAGCGCGCCTTCAGCTCTACCAACACCGCGACCTGCTTGCCACGCGCGTTGGCCTCCATCAGCGCCTGTACGATACGCGAGTTGCTGCCGACGCGATAGAGGGTCTGCTTGATGGCGAGCACCTGTGGGTCGCGCGCCGCCGTCTCGATAAAGTCGGAGACAGAGCTAAAGGCGTCGTAGGGGTGGTGCAGCAGCATATCGCCGTCACGGATCGCCTCGAAGGGGTCTTTGCCACGGCGCAACTCCACTGGGACACGGGGGACGAGCGGCGGATCTTTCAGGTCGGGCCGGTCCAGGTCCGTCAACTCGAACAAGTCGTTTAAGCCAAGCGGATTCTCCATCTCCCAGACGTGTTCGGGCGCGATTTCGAGGTTGTCAATGAGCAGTTCACGCACCGCATCTGGCATCTCTGGCGTCACGGTCAGCGTCACGACCGAGCCGAAACGGCGTTCACGCACACCCTGCTCCACCGTGACGAGCAGGTCGCCGGCCTCGTCATTCTGCACCTCGATGTCGGCGTCGCGCAGCACACGAAACGGGTATGAGGCGACGACCGTCATGCCAGGAAACAGCATGTCCAGGTGGGCGGCGACCAAGTCTTCAAGCCAGATGAGCGCGTAGCGTTTCGGCGCCGAGAGATCAATACGGTGCGCGCTCCGTCCGGGGAGGGGAACTTGCACGAGACGGCGGAGCGTGGCGGGAACCTTGATGCGCGCGAACAACTCACCCGCAGCGGGATCACGCAACGTAACGGCAAGGTTTAGGCTGCGATTTGAGATATGTGGAAAAGGATGGCTGCGATCCACGCCAAGCGGGGTCAGCACCGGCAGGATGCTGCTCCTGAAATAGTTCGCGGCGGCCTCACGCTGCGATTTGGTCAAACGAGCGTATGGCATGATTTCAATGTTGTTCAGCGCGAGTTGCGGCAGCAGTTCGTGCTCGAAATAACGGCGTGCCTCGTTGAGCAACGCCTTGACGCGCTGATTCACCTGTTCAAGTAGCTGGCGCGGCTGAGTACCATCTGGCCCGGCTTCGGTGACCTGCGCCTCGATCTGGTCATAAAGCCCTGCCACGCGCACCATCAGAAATTCGTCGAGCTGTGAGCCGACAAACGCGAGGAACTTCACCCGTTCCAGCAGTGGGTGACGCGGATTTTGCGCCTCCTCGAATACCCGGCGGCTGAAGTCGACGAGCGCGATCTCACGATTCGTGTAAAGCTCTGGTCGCCGGTATTTTTTCGGTCTATCGCCTGCATGAGCGCCGTTTGGGTGTGCGCCATTCACACCTTTTGCCGTCACCTTATCCTCCGCGCCTGGTGTGAGCTGTTGTGCTGAAACTTGTCGGTTCGTGGTTGTTTGGGGGAAACAGCCGACGAGATATCTTACACTCTACATCACCAGACGATTGAAGCGCACCCCTGGCTCCAACGCTGAGCGAGGATGCCTGCGCCGCCCATGTGCTACGATGAGCGCTACAATTTGGCGCCAGAAATCGGGGTGCGAGCATGGAGATCGAAGAGAAATATCGCGTCGTGGGGAAGCTGTCTCCTCAGCGTATCACATCGGCCGACCTACATCCTTATGTCATGAAGCCAGCCGAAGATGAACGGCACCATGACAGTCTGCTCGACACGCCGGATCGCGTCATCACCGGCAGTGGCTATGCGCTGCGCATTCGCGAGACTGGCAAACGGCGCATTCTGACGTTGAAGGGTCCACCTTTAGGCGAAGGCGCGTTGCATCGCCGCGAAGAGATCGAGGCAGACCTTGACGCCGACTCGCCCGGCCCTGCGAAAAAAGGGCGTGTGAGCCGAGCGCGCTGGCCAGAGCCTATCAAGAGTATGGTGAGCGAGATGATCGGCGAGGAGCATCTTCTCTCGCTCATCCACACCGATATCCATCGCACGACATGGAAGATCGAGCGCGCCGGTCGGGTGATCGCCGAACTGGCCTATGACGTAGGCGAGGTTTCTGCGAACGGCAAATCTGACGCGATCAACGAACTTGAAATCGAATTGAAAGGCGCAGGCGACGAGTCCGACCTGCGCACACTCGGCGAACGGTTACGCGCGCTGACGCCGCTGGAGCCAGAGTCGCGCACCAAACTTTCGCGTGGGCTGGACCTGCTGCCACGACAACGGCCTGATCCAGGGCGCAGAGACCTGCATGCGCTGGCCAGCAGTACGGTTGCGGCCGCGCTGCGCAAGTATCACAAGCGCGAACACGAGGCGCGTGCGGGCGATGACCCTGAGGGTGTCCATGATGTGCGTGTGGCGGTCAGGCGGTTGCGCTCGGCGCTGGCGCTGCTTGAAAGCGCTCCCGGGTTCGATGCTGACGACCTCAAACGCTGGCGCAAGCGGTTGAAAGGGCTCGCGGCGGCATTGGGCGCGGTGCGCGACCTGGATGTGCAATTGGAGCGGCTGTCGGCGTACCGCGAGACGCACCCTGAGTTGCGCGATGGTTTGCAGCCCATCTGGGATGAGATGACGCATGAGCGCGACAAGGCGCGTGGAGAGATGCTCGACGCGCTGGACGACGACAAGATACGCGATACGCTGAAAACGCTACATGGTTTCGCCACCGAGCAGCCTGAAGAGGACAGCGACGACGAGACAATCTTAGTGCGACATTTCGCTGGCGGCGCGGTCTGGCGGCGCTATGAAGACGTATTGCGCCACGAATGCCAGTTGCCGACGGAATCAGCGCCGGTGTTGCACGAAATCCGCATCGCGTGCAAGCGCCAGCGCTATGCGCTTGAGATGTTCGCCCACGCCTTTGGCTCCCATGCGGACCCGCTGATCGCCCTTCTCGTCACAGTTCAAGACTGCCTTGGCGCGCATCAGGATTGCGTTGTCGCGCGCGGCTATCTGGAGCGATCACAGGCCGAGGCGTCAGATCAACGGGCGTTGGCCGTATACGATGATGCGCTCGCAACTGAGCAAATCGCATTGCGCGCGCAATTCCGGCGCTTGTGGGCGCAACTCTCCGGGAAGGCGTTTCGCCGTGATTTTGCGGCGCTGATTGCGGCGTTGTGACCGCCGCTGGACGGTGAGCGCGAGCGATGGATCTGTATATCTTGCGCCATGGCCTCGCTGGCAGCCGCGAGGAGTGGACCGGCCCCGACGCCGAACGGCCATTGACCGGCAAAGGGCGATCACGCACAAAAGCGGCTGCGCGCGGGCTGGCCCGCCTTGGCGTCGCGCCTAAGGTCATTCTCACGAGCACATACGTGCGGGCGGCCGAGACGGCACAACTAACCTCCGCGGAACTCCATGCCCCCGTCGAGGAAGTTCAGGCGCTGGAGCCAGGCAAACTGAGCAAGGGATATCGAGCGTTGCTGCAGCGCTATAATGACGACGCCTCGGTGATGCTCGTCGGACACGAGCCAGACCTCAGCGAATTGATCGGTACGTTGATCGCAGGCGCTGTGCGTGCGCGTGTGGAGTTGAAGAAGGGGGCCTGTGGGTTACTAGCTGTTGACACTGCTTCATTCAAGTCCAAGGCGGACGCCGAAGCTCAAGCCGCCACGCTTTTATGGCTCATGACTGCGCGGGCGCTGGGCTCCATTGCTAAGTCCAGTCATTGATCGATTACATGCATACCCGTACATAGCGCTATAGGGAGGATGATGGTGGGACGAGTCGTCGTGATGGGCAGCCTGATTGTTGATTTGGTCGCGCGGGCGGCCCACCTGCCCGGACCTGGAGAGACGTTGCTTGGCACAGATTTCGGTGAGTTTCTTGGCGGGAAAGGCTGCAATCAAGCCGTCGCCGCCGCACGACAGCGGGCGCAGGTGGCGATGATCGGTCGGGTGGGCGCCGACGCGCACGGCGAGTCCTATGTGCAGGCGCTTGCCCATGAGGGCATTGACGGCAGCGGCGTACGCCATGATCCCGAGGTCGGGACGGGTCTGGCGCTGATCTATGTCGGCGAGGATACCGGGCAGAATATGATCATCGTCGCGCCACAGGCCAACATGCGCCTGAGCAGAGACGATGTTGAGGCCGCGCTGGACGCTGTCGCCCCGCATGGCGCTGGTCACGAACCATGGATATTTCTCACGCAGTGCGAGATTCCGCTGGAGGCGACACGCGCCGGACTCGCGCGCGCCCGAAGAGATGGCGCCATGACGATCCTGAACCCTGCGCCAGTTCCCACTGTACCCCTCGAGAATGAACTGTTGGGTCTAGTGGATGTTCTGACTCCCAATGAACCGGAGGCGACAGCGCTGAGTGGCATTCAGGTGGATTCACGCGCCAGCGCCGAGATGGCCGCTGAACATATCTTGGCGCGCGGGCCAAAGCATGTCGTTATCACGCTGGGCAGCCAGGGCTATCTCTGGTCGACAAGAGGCCCCAATGGCGCCATCGCGCATACCTATGGCGCAGCGCTCGATGTGCGCGCGGTTGACGCGACCGCCGCAGGCGACACGTTCTGCGGGACGCTGGCCGCTTCGCTCGCTGCGGGTAATTCCATGGCCAATGCGCTCGAACGGGCGAACGCCGCCGCCGCCATCTCCGTCACGCGGAAAGGCGCGCAACCCTCAATACCATCAGCCACCGAGGTGGACGCGATGCTCGCGCAATCTCAATGAGTGCTTTCAGTTCAGTTGGACGCGTGACGCTAGAGCAGTGGAACCGGATGGATGAGGAAATCGAGGGCGATCCAGTACGCTTTGGCGTGCCAGTAGAAGAGCACGGGAAGCAGGATGGGCAGTGGCAAGGTCAGGATGAGCAGCGGAATGACCGGCGTGCCTGAGATGGCGAGTGGAATGACGATCACCGCGATCAAGAATTCCGCTACAACCAGATTGATCGCCATCGCCCCAGTCCAATAACCCTCTTCGCGCTCGAAGCGCCACTGGCAGACGGGGCAGCGCCGGTGCGTGGTATAGCCACTTCGAAATAGGGGCGCTTGCCCGCAACGTGGGCAGCGCAGCAAGGTTGCGCGCCAGAAGAGGGTCAGGGCGTCACGCGCATATGAGGAGGCTGTGCGAGCCATGGACTCCTCCCTTCCCTGAGTTCTATGGAGGCGCCATCTCCCGCGCGCATCCTGCGCATCGTCGATGTTGGAGATGGGTCGCTCTTTGTATTGTACCGCCCCGTGTCAGATCGCGAAAGCGGCGACGCGTCCGCTATTCGTCGGCGGGAGCCCAGGTCTCGACGCTGAAGCCGTCGTTTCGCGCCGATTCGCTTCCCGACGCGCGTAGTCGTTCGACACGAAGTGTGGCGGAGTCGAGCAGCGCCTGGCAATGACGCGCGAGCGCGACGCCACGCTCATAGAGCGCCAGGGAGCGGTCAAGGTCGATCTCACCGGCTTCGAGTGTGGCGACGACACTATCGAGTTCGGCTTGCGCATCCTCGAAGGAGAGCGTCTCGACATCGGGCAGCCGTCGCGCCCTGGACTCGCGTCGTCCTTTTGGGCCGTCTCCCGCTGTGTCGTGTGCGCCGTTCCGCTGGCTCGAATCGTCATGTTCACTCATGCGGCAGGGCCTTTCCATGGCCTGACGGGTTGTCTGCAGGAGATTCGCCTTGCGCTGAAGGCTCCTCGGTGGGCGCTTCCGCGACATCGAGAAAACTGAGTTGATTCAGCGCTACATCGGCGACCGCGCGTCTGCGGCGTGTCTCTTGATTTGGGGCTGGCACATTGCCTGTGATGGCGACGACAGAGCCATCGGCGAACTGTATTCGAAGACGCCGCGCCTGTTCCGCCTGACGCGCTGTTGAGATGACGGCGTTGGTCTCAGCCTGGCGAACGATGGCGTAGCCACGTCCCAGCGTTTTGAGCGGGCTGAGTGTGTCGAGGCGCGAGGCCGAGGCGCGCGCGCGTTCCTGGCGCAGGAGCAGAGCGTGCGTCAGTGCGCGCTGGAGCGCACGCTCCTTTTCTTCGAGGCGCCGCCGCCCATCTGCGATCTGGCTGGCGGGGTGCTGGCGCGCCAAACGCTCGCTAGCCTGGTCTAGACGAGTCTGGCGTTGCTCGACCAGCCACGTAATCTGCTCGTCAAGCGACAATTCCTGCTCGGCGATAGTGGCGCGCCATTGCGCCATGTCGGGCGCTGCCATGGTCGCGGCGGCGGTCGGCGTGGAGGCGCGCGCATCAGCCACGAAATCGGCGATCGTGAAGTCACTCTCATGACCAACACCGGTGACGACAGGGATCTTGCTGCGCGCTATCGCTCGCGCGACCGCTTCCTCGTTGAATGCCCACAACTCCTCAAGCGATCCGCCACCACGCGCGACGATGATGACTTCCGCCTCGCCCTGTGCATTTAACGCACCGATCGCGTTGGCGATCTGTTCCGCCGCTCCGACTCCTTGCACGAGCGCAGGCGCTATGATGACGCGCAGTAATGGCGCGCGAAGGCTGAGTGTGCGCAGGATGTCGCGCAGCGCTGCCGCCGCAAGCGAAGTAACCACCCCGATCACACGCGGAGTGTCGGGCAACTGGCGTTTGCGCTCGTCGGCGAACAGTCCTTCGGCCTCCAACCGCGTGCGCATCGCCTCGAACTCGCGCTGCAGCGCGCCAACTCCCGCATCCTCGACCGCGTCGGCGTAGAACTGATATTCACCACGCGCCTCGTAGACGCTCAGGCGTCCGTGCGCGAGAGCCGCCATGCCATTGCGTAGAACGGGAACATCCCTTCCGCGTCCGCCAAAGAGCACGCAACGGAGGATCGCCGTCTCGTCTTTGAGCGAGAAGTAGCAATGTCCATTCGAGGACTGCGAGTAGTTGGTCACCTCGCCGCGCACCCAGAGATCCTGGAGGTTGTAATCTTCCTCCAGCAGATCGTGCAGATAGCGTGTGACCTCGCCAACCCCGACGACTCGCATGCGCACACCTTCGCCCAACGTCGCGCCTACTCATGACCAAACGACGCCTTCAGAGACGTCACTGGCTGCTGAATAGAACAAATGTATGCTTAAAGTATGCCACACCGAGGAAGCGCCGCGCAGGAGTCTAGGAGAGGCAGGCGCTATCTCCTACGCGGAACCTGAGCGCGCGAACTGGCTCAGGGCTTGATGACGACGAGAGTCTGGCCATACTCGACGGCCTGACCGTCCTTGAGTGGCAACTCGACGACAGACCCGTTCACCGGCGCTTCGACCTCATTGACCAGGTTGAGCGCCTCGACGGCGGCGACGATCTGCCCTTCTTCGACCGTGTCGCCTACTGAGACGAATGGCTTGGCGCCATGCTTGGCCGCGCGCCGGTAGATGCCGACGAACGAGGTCTTTACCGCAGTCGTCTTTTCCGCTGGAGTGGCTTCAGCCGCAGGCGCGTCCGCGCCGCCATGCTCGCGCGCGACTGCCTCCACTGGACCAGCGTGCGCGATTGCCTCGACGCTGACAGGTTGCGGCTTGCGCAGCGTCAGGCGCGTCTCAGGGCTGACCTCGACGGTGATCTCGTGAATGTCGCTCTGGCGCATGAGGGCGATGAGGTCACGTATATCGCTTGAACTGAGTCGCCGTCGCCCGCGACTTGTTGCCGTCGCCTGACGGCTCGTCCGTTCCCGCGCCATCTCCCGCCTCCTCATCAACCAGCCCACTCATCGACGAACAGTCTTTGCGCCTAACTCACGCGCTCTACGTATGCGCCAGTCTCAGTCTTGACGCGAATCTTGTCCCCAGTAGAGACGAACAACGGCACCTGAACGACTTTGCCAGTTTCCAGGGTGGCCGGTTTGGTCCCGCCAGTGGCGGTGTCGCCCTTGAAACCCGGCTCGGTGTAGGACACCACTAGATCGACGGTGACGGGAAGCTCGACGCTGATCGGCTCGTCATTGTAGGTCACGATCTCAAGCTGCATGCCGTCTTGCAGGTAGTCCTTGCCTCCGCCGAGCTGCTCGCCCGTCAGCTGCATCGTCTCGTACGTCTCGTTGTCCATGAAATAGTAGGCGTCGCCGTCGTTGTACGAATACTGAACGGGCCGCCGTTCCAGGAAGGCGCGTTGGAAGCGCTCACCAGCGTCGAACGTGCGCTCGATGTTGGCACCCGTGCGCAGATTGCGGAATTTGATACGGACGATGGCGCCGCCGCGCCCCATCTTGATATGCTGCCAATCGACGATCTGCAGGAGCTGTCCTTCAATCTCCAGCGAGATCCCCTTCTTCAAGTCACCGGTCGAGATCACTCTATCCTCCCTGGCTCTATTGGCCGTGTCAGCGATCATATCTGTGCGCAACTGAGGGTATATGAGTTGAATGCTGCTCTGCCATGACCCTATCGTCAGCGTCCTATCATACCATGCCAGCCAGCGTCTATGCTTGCCGCGTCCCGCGCACGATCACTCAAATGAGGCAAGCAGCGCCTCCAGCGCCGCCAGATATCCCCGCCAGCCGAGGCCGGTGATCTGGCCGCGACAGACGCCGGCTAGCAACGATGTGTGGCGAAACGGTTCGCGCGCATAGATGTTGGAGAGATGCACCTCGATGGCGGGCAAGCCGGTGGCGCTCACAGCGTCGCGCAGCGAGACGCTCGTATGGGTCAGTCCGCCGGGGTTGATGATAAGCCCTTGGGCAGAGGACGCCTGCGCCTGCAGGAAATCAATCAGCGCGCCCTCGTGGTTTGACTGGAAGCACACCACCTCCGCGCCAAGCTCCCGCGCCCGTTGCTGTATGCGTTGATTGATCTCGTCGAGCGTGAGCCGCCCGTAGATCTCTGGCTCGCGCGTCCCTAGTGTATTCAGGTTCGGGCCATGCAACACCAACACACGCCGTTGCGGGGAAGCGTTTTTCTCATTGGGCATCTGGCGCTCCAATCGCCTGCGGCGTGTCCGAAGCAGGCGCATCAGTGGCTCCGAAGTCTAGAAGCGCCGCGCGCACATCGTCAGTCGGGATAGCCATCAAGGCGCTCCGCCCTAGCGCCGTAGGAATGACCCAGCGCATGGCGCCATCGCGCGCCTTCTTGTCGCGGGCCATCGCGTCGAACAGGCTAGCTAGCGGCAGGCCGTCAGCGCGAGTCGGTAGCCCTATGCGTTCGAGCAATGCGTCCTGGCGCTCGATGAGTTCGGCGGGTGTGACGCCGATTCGATGTCCTAATCGCGCGGCGAACGTCATGCCGATGGACACCGCCTCGCCGTGCAGCCAGCGCTCGTAGCCCGTCACCTGTTCGATGGCGTGACCGAGCGTGTGGCCGTAGTTGAGCAGCGCCCGCTCGCCCTGCTCCCCTTCGTCACGCTCCACAATCGCCGCCTTGATCGCAACCGCGCGAGCGATGGCCGCGCAGAGAAGGTTTGGTTCTAGGCGTAACAGCGCTTCAGCGTTCGACTCCAGAAAGGCGAAATAATCGTCGTCCAGCGCGACGCCGAGCTTGATGCATTCAGCCCAGCCTTCGACGAACTGCCGCTGCGGCAGCGTCAGCAGGAGCGC
>DATAOM010000091.1:0-7764 GCA_036265775.1 Ktedonobacterales bacterium
AATCACGGTCCGCCACGAGCTGATGGCGTCCTTAGCATCACAACGCAGTCCTTGCGTCTGCTCGTCGAGTGGATGTGAGCGCAAGTTGTTCGGAGCGCAGTCAGGCGTCCCAGTGGGCTGATCCACTGCTCGAAATAATACTTAGTTGTCTATAGATCATGAATACGGGATTCCCGTAGCGTTGCCAGACTCTCGCCCGTAAATTTTGGGACTGGCATGGCGCGCCTAAATATATACCATGGTCAGGGGCAGTCCCTCAAAGACGGATCAGTCTCCCCTTGCGAGTGACTTGCCAGTTGGGGAAATTTGCGCCTACATTCTTGAGGCGTGTGGCGGCCTGAGAGCGCTCAGAACACAAAAATGCCCAGCGAGCGGTGATACCACGCCGCTGGACATGGAGCGGGAAACGGGATTCGAACCCGCGACCCTCACCTTGGCAAGGTGATGCGCTACCGCTGCGCCATTCCCGCACGGCTGAACGGCTCATCACCGATCAGCGCACACCAACTATACTCTACGCCTCCGCGCACTGTCAAGCCAGCAGACCAGCCACCGATCCCTACTCTTCCAGCCGGAAACCGATATCCAGCGTCACCTGGAAGGTGATCGTTTCCCCCTCCACACGTCCCCGTTCGTTGAGCACCTCGAACCACTCGACGTTGCGCAGCGTCTTCTGCGCTCGCGCCACCGCGTTGCGTGTCGCGTCGGCAAAGCTCACCGTGGACGTGCCCACCAGCGTCGTCGTCTTGTACACCTTGCCGCTGCGGTCGGTCCGCTCCGACCCGCTCATGTCCGCCATGTCCGTCGCCTGTGTCGGATCACTCATCCTCGCGCCTCCTTGATGTTCTGCCTGATGCACCGCTCGCGCACAGCAAACAACACGGGACCTCCAGCGTCAATTCAGCCTAATTCTTCCCGCGCGTTTGGCGCATGTGTTCTACTTGACGTACCATCAATCGAGGCGCGTTTAAGCGACCACTGGAGGAGCGAGAACCGTGCGCAGCTTCACCGCCGCCGAGCAGGACGAGTGGCTCTGGGGCTGGGACTCCACCCCCGGCATCGTCTCCATCTGGGCCGATATGTCCGGCCGCGCGCTCATTTGGCGGCGGCTCCCCACAACCGGCGAGCTACTGCGTGAGGAGACGCGCTTCCGTCCCTGGGCGCTGCTGCCCTCGCTCGAACTCGTCAACCATCTCGGCGCCGATCTCGTCCACGCCGCGCCCGGCGAGGAGCCGCACGGCGCGCTCGCCTATCACACACTCGAAGGGCCTGGGCGCTTCGCCTACTACGTCAGCGCCAGCGATGGCCGCGCGCTGGAATCCGCGTTGCTGGCTGGCGCCGCGGCGCGTCTGGGGCGCAAGGTGACGCGACTCGGCGAGCTGGACGATGAGGCGCTCCTCTTCCTCCCGCCGGAGGAGCAGTATCTCGTCGCCAGCGGGCGCACCTACTTCCATGACCTCCCCTTCGACGCGCTGCGCCGCCTCCAGTTCGACCTCGAGACGACTGGCCTCAACCCTGAGAAGGATGCGATCTTCCTCGTCTCGGTGAAGGATAGCGCCGGGCTGGAGACGACGCTGGACGTCACGGAGAAGGGCCTGACCGGACCCACCGCCGAGGCCGACCTCATCCGCCGCCTCTGCGCGCTCATCTGCGAGCGCGATCCCGACGTGATCGAGAACCACAACCTGCACGGCTTCGACCTGCCCTTCCTCGTGACCCGCGCGCGCATCCATGGCGTCCGGCTGACGCTTGGCCGCATCCCGCACCTGACCGTGAAGGAGCGCGCCGCCGGACGTGGCTATCGCGCCTGGGGCAATGACGACTCTGAGGGCGAATCAGATGGCGAGCGGCCACGAGCGGTCCGCTACTCGATCCCCGGCCGCGAGTTGATCGACACGCTCGACGCCGTGCGCCGCTACGACTTCGCAGTGCGCGACCTGCCCGGCCACGGGCTGAAGGCCGTAGCGAAGCACTTCGGCCTAGCGCCAGCCGACCGCGAATACGTCCAGGGCGACCAGATCTACGCCACCTGGCTGCGCGACCCCGAACGCGTGCGCCACTACGCGCTCGACGATGTGCGCGAGGTCGCGGGACTAGCGCGCATGCTGGGGGGCGCGGCGTTCGCGCTGGCGCAGATGGCCCCGCGCCGCTACGAACGGTTGGCCGACGCGGGACCAGCTACCGGCGTCCTCGACCCGCTGCTGGTGCGGGCGTACCTGCGCGCGGGCGAGGCGCTTCCGGCCCATGAGAAGAGCCATGGCGTCGAGCACACCGGCGCGGCGCTCTACCTCTTCGCCGCTGGTGTCGCGCGACGCATCGTCAAGGCCGACGTCTCCAGCCTGTACCCCTCGCTGATGCGCCAGTATCGCATCAGCCCGCGCCCGGACCGGCTTGGCGCGCTGCTGGCGCTGGTGGACCGGCTCGTAGAGGCGCGGCTGGCGGCGAAGGCGCGCGCCAAGACGCTCCCGCCCGGCTCCTCCGAACGCTACACCGACGAGGCGCTCTCCGGCGCGATGAAGATCCTCGTCAACTCGGCCTATGGCTACCTCGGCGCGGTTGGGCTGACGCGCTTCTCGGATGTGGATGCGGCCAACGAGATCACCGCGCGCGGGCGTGAGTTGCTGGCGCTGATGTGCCGCGAACTGGCGGCGCGCGGCGTCACACTGCTGGAGGCCGATACCGACGGCGTCTACTGCGCCGTCCCTGACGACTGGAGCGAGGAGCGCGAGCGCGCGACGGTGGCAGAGGTCGCAGCGCTGCTACCGTCGCTGGTCAAGCTGGAGTTCGAGGGACGCTATGCGGCGATGCTCTCGCACCAGCCGAAGAACTACGCGCTGCTGACGTATGATGACAAACTCTTGCTGCGCGGCGTGGCGTTTCGCTCCAGCCGCTCGGAGCCGTACGGCGAGGCGTTCCTGCGTCGCGCGGTGGCCTGCCTGCTGCGCGATGACGTGCCCGGCGTGCGCGCCGTCTACGTCGAGACGCTGGACCAGTTGCGCGCGCGGCTCATCCCGACGGAACAGGTCGCCATCACCGCACGGCTGACCAAGACGCCCGCCGCGTATGAATCGTCGCGGGCGCAGCGGCGCGAGCTGGCGTATGAGGCGCTGCTGACTGCTGGGCGAAAGAAGTGGGGCCGTGGTGACCGCGTGCGCGTCTATCGCGCTGTCGGTGGCGCAGCGGCGCTGCTGGAGGAGAACGGCGATGGCGCGCCCGCCGATCCGCGCAACTACGACGTGGCCTACTACGCGCGGCTACTGCGCGAGACGTTCGCCGCGCGGCTCGAACGCGCCTTCACACCCGACGACTTCGCCACGCTCTTCGCCGACCCACAGCAGCCCTCGCTCTTCGCGCCGCCCATCGAGGATATCCAGCCGGCGCTGACGTCGTTGCTCGATCCGCGCGACCTCACCTGAAAACTGAATGCGTCACATATGGCGCTCAGATGACGCGACGCATCACTACGCGCCGCCCAGACAATGCTTGGCTAGGCGCCTCATGCCTGGTGAATCCGGCGTGGGTGAACAGACCGATGGTTCCAGACGACAGGCCGGACCTCCTGCCCTGATCCGCATCGGCTACTGGATACCCTTCGACAACTGCCGCGCCATGCTCCCTGGCGTAGGCGACTGCGGCATCGAGCAGCTTCCCTGCGACGCCCTGACGGCGATACTCGCGCTTCACAAAGATGCAGACTACCGACCACACCGCTGCGTCGTCTAGGTCCTCCGGATTGATACCCTTTGTGTGAAATAGCCGGGGAAAGTCAGGACGCGGAGCGACCGAACACCAGCCGATCGGCTCGTCGTCATTATAGAGGAGCAGTCCAGGGTGTTCTTCAGAAGACACTATCGCCTGTAGCGCAGCGCAATTGTCATCGGCGGTGTGCGCCTGAATCTGCTGGTTCGTCAGCCGCCAGAACATGCACCAGCATCCGGCGGATCCTCCATTCGTTCCCATCACCTGAGCGACATCGTCCCAGCGGTCCGCATTCACTTCCTCGACTCGCATACCCGATTCCCTCTTTCGTACGAGAGCGTTCGTGTCCTGTGAACCAACGGCTGGCTGCCAGAGTATCCATAGCAGTATAGCATCAAACGCGAACGTATGTTCGTGACATCTCCTTCATAACCAGAGGCTGGCACCCCCCCGGTCATCGACAGGCCTCGCATATACTGCGCGGTGGCTCTTGAATTCGGTCCTCGGCGTGTGCTACACTAGGCGGGATTCAAAACAGGCGCGCACCCGTTTTGGGCCGGTACAGACAGACGGCGCACGGGTCGCGCAGAGATAGCAATCGCACACAGGAGGATTGTGGTATCAACAGGGATAACAGAGACCAGCGCGGCGACAATCGCTCACGTGACCTGCGTGTCAACGAGCGTATCCGGGCGCGCGAGGTGCGGCTGATTGATGAGGATGGGCAGCCGCTGGGTATCATGACGCCGATGCAGGCGCTCAGCATCGCGCGCGAGCGTGATCTGGACTTGGTAGAAGTCTCGCCGATGGCCGTGCCGCCGGTGTGTCGTCTAATGGACTATGGGCGCTTCAAGTATGAGCAGGCGAAGCGCGAGAACGAGGCGCGCAAGAATCAGAAGACGACCGACCTCAAGGAGATCCGTCTCAGCCCGCGCACAGACGATCATGATCTCAACGTCAAGATTCGCAAGGCCGAGGAGTTTCTTGGCGACGGCGATAAGGTAAAGGTCTCGGTGCGCCTGCGTGGCCGCGAGAATGCGCATCCTGAGCTTGGACGCCAACTGCTCGATAAGATCGTCGAGGCGCTGAAGCACGCCGCCGTCGTTGAGCGCCCGCCGATTATGGAAGCGCGTGTCATCTCGATGATTCTCTCGAAAGCGCCAGGCTGGGAGCCGCAAAAGGCCGCAGCCGCGTCAGGAACGCATGCGCGCAAGGGAGCCAAGGCCGGAACTACGCCCGCCACGACGCCAGACGTAGTGCCAGAAACCGCGCCGGACGCTCCAGCCGCCGAGGCGACGCCAGATACGACGAGCGCCGAGCAGACGCCCTCCACTCCATCGTGAGCCACCGCTGACCCCGCACGACACTAGCCCGCGTGGCGGAAGCCAGCGGCGAGCATGGTCAGCGGCTCCTCGCGCCGTAATACCTGCGCGCCCACAACACGCGCGATCAGCAGCGTCGAGTCGCCCGCCGGGGTCTCGCTCTCGACTGCGCACTCCACCCAGCCGAGTGTCTCGCGTAACACTGGGCAGCCCTCTTCGCCTATGTCCCAGGTCAGCCCGTCCAGCTTGTCGGGATGCGCCACGTAGCCCTTCCCGAGCCGCCCGGCAAGCTCGCGTTGTGTCGCGTCGAAGACGTTGACGGCGAAGCGCCCCGTCTCGCGGATGATACCAAGCGAGGTGGAGGTATTCTCGACCGAGAGCGCGATTAGCGGCGGCTCGAAGGAGATCTGCGAGACCCAGTTAGCGGTGAAGGCGTTGCGGCGCGTCTCATCGCCGCAGGTGATGGCGTAGAGGCCGTAGGTGAAGAGGCGCAGCGCCTCTTTTTTCGCTTGTGGGTTCATGAAGCATGTCCGTTTCTATGCGGGAAGATCCGGCGTTGAGCGGCGGTCGCCAGCGTCCAGAGCATAGCATGTTTCTTGCCCCTAATTCCGCTTTGATCGCGGGTGTTCTGGTTGACGCTATTGCAAATACCGCCGTATACTGGCCTGCGAGTATGCGAAACTCAGACGCCACTCTGCGCTGAGTTTTCTTCCGTTACGGGAGGCCGTCAGCATGATCGTGATGGAAGGTGAGGAGTTCCTGACTGCGCAGGAGGCGTGCGCCGTACTAGGCGTCAAGCCGGCGACGCTCTATGCCTACGTCAGTCGCGGTCTCTTGGGCAGTTTTCGTCAGGGCATCAAGCGCAAGCGCCTGTACCGTCGCGAAGATGTCGAGCGGCTGATTCGCCTGCGTGGACCAGAGCAGGATTGGGTCGCCACCCCTGAGGCCGATGAAGGCGACACGCCCGACGATACTGCGCATGACAGTCGCGCCTGGATTCCCTATGTGTGAACCCATAGACATCGCGTGTGTTTGTTCCCGCGCGCAATTTGGTTGAGCGTGTATCCGCCATCGCCGCCGTTTTCAGTTGACGCGACTCAGCAGTAGAGTTTATCATTCATGCCATGTTAACTTGGCGTCTTGTGTGCGCGACATGGTAGCAGGAGCGAAGGAGCGAGAGATCGTGGCGGTGAGCGCCAGCCAGCACGTCGTCTTCGCCAGCGCGGGCGAGGCCGCGCCACGCCTGGAAGGCCTGTTGACGCCGCGCTCGTCGGTCGCCGCCGTTCTCTGCCATCCCCAGCCCGCCACCAGCACGATGGACGATCCATTGTTGCTTGCCCTGGAGGCGCGCCTTGCCGAGACTCATCTGAGCGTGCTGCGCTTCAACTTCCGTGGAGTAGCGGCGAGCGAGGGAGAATCCACCGACGGACGGCAGGAACCGTTTGATGTGGCTGGCGCGGTCCAGTTCGTGCGCTCGTCGCCTGCCGTCCGGGCGCGGCGTGTCGTCCTGATTGGGATTGGCTTTGGCGCGTGGATGTCGCTGGTGTATGCGGCGCATGATCCCGCGTTGAGCGCTGTCGTCGCCATCAGCCTGCCGGTGATCCGGCTGTCAAGCGATAGTGTTGGCTATGCTGGGCCAAAACTCTTCGTGAGCGGCGAGTACGACGAGGTCTGCCCGCCACCGAAGCTGGAAACGTGGGTGAGAACGTTGGCAGGCGAATGTGACTTCGCGGTCATTCCTGGTGTACGCTACCTGATGCGCGGCTCGGAGGAGGCCGTCGCGGCGCTCACACTGCGCTACCTCCAACGCGCCAGACTAACGCCAGCATCATGATGGCGCCCGTACAGATGACTCTCACTGCTACTTCCGCTACTTCCATCGGGGTGTGACCACCGTGGCAATACAGACCAGCAATCCGGCGATCGTGCAGAGCGACCGCACCATCCTGCTCGAAGCCGCCCATCCGCTCTACGCGGAGGCGCGCGACGCCTTGATCCAGTTCGCGGAACTGGAGAAGTCGCCTGAGCATATCCATACCTACCGCCTGACGCCACTCTCGCTGTGGAATGCCGCTGCCGGTGGGCTGACCGCCGCACAGGTCGTCGAGATGCTGACGCGCTTTGCCAAATATGACCTACCGCCCAACGTCGTCACCGATGTGCGCGACTACATTGGCCGCTATGGCCGCCTCAAGCTCCTGCGTGACGGCAAAGACCTCATCTTGCGCTCCGACGATATCGCCTTGATCGCGCAGGTGGCGCGGCAGAAGCGCATGCAGCCACTCATCCTAGAGCAGCGCGACGAGCGCACACTGGTGATCGACAAAGGGCAGCGCGGCCACATCAAGCAGCAACTGGTGGCGATTGGCTTCCCCGCCGAGGATCTCGCCGGCTATACTGACGGCGCGGGGCTTTCCATCGGGCTGCAAGACGCCGACCACGGAAATCCAGATTTCACGTTGCGGCCATATCAGCAGGACGCGGTCGCCGCCTTCTATGCCAACGGCGCGCCAAGTGGCGGCAGTGGCGTTGTCGTGCTGCCCTGCGGAGCAGGCAAGACCATTGTGGGGATTGGCTCGATGGCGGCGATTGGCCGCTCTACGCTGATCCTGACACCCAACACGATCGCCGTGCGCCAGTGGATCAGCGAATTGCTCGACAAGACGACGCTCACAGCGGAGCAGGTCGGCGAGTACACCGGCGAGCGCAAGGACATCCGCCCCGTTACAGTGACGACGTACCA
>DATAOM010000092.1:0-18883 GCA_036265775.1 Ktedonobacterales bacterium
GTTCGAACCGAGGGTCGCGTGGGCCGTGACGCCGATGTCTATGTGTTATGCGCGCCAGTGGCAAACTTAGTTTGGGAGTCACCTGCTAAGGCAAACAGCCAACAAGACCATGAGCGCTTCATCGCGTATGTTCTCGCGCGAACGGGTCTTTCGCTGCGCGAACTGAGCCTAACCCGAGCAGCGCCACAGCAGATGGATGCTACATCTCCCTCACAGAGTCAGTTAGAGCAGACGATTTCCCTGACTCTCTCAAGAGTGATCGAACGAGCCACGCGCGCTCAGAGAACAGGCGTTAGTAATGCCTGGCTTGTCATGATTTTAGGCGCACTCCTTCTCATCGGCTGCCCCTGGGGCGCACAGCTAGCGCAAACACGGAATTACGAAGCGCTAATGGCGACCGTCACTTCACAGTCGCCTGTCTATCAAGCGAGCTTGTCGCAGCCAAGTTCCGACTGGCCCGCTCTCGAAATTGATAGCACCGGACGGGCGCGCACCTATTATCAAGATGGCTTGTTTCATCTGACAGGCTCAAGTCGGGCCGATAAGCCACGAATAGTCACGGCGCACATACTCAATGAGTATCGAGACGCTGCCGTGGCGGTCACAGCGCGGCAACTGGCTGATGCGCCGGCAAGCCCCGTTGGTCTTCTTCTGCGGTATACAGGCACACCTGAGCGTTTCACTGCGCTTGTTTTTGCCGCTAATGGTGAATGGGCGCTAAGATCGTACGACTCGTCCGGGCCTAGTGGCCACCCAGGAAAGGTATTGCTATCAGGGCTGCTCTCTGGCGATGGGTCTGTCAACAAGGGCGTGGGAAAGAGCAATAAACTGCTTGTCATCATGCGCGGCGAGGAGTACGCCTGCTACATCAATGGGCGGTTTGTTGGAAAGGCGTTTGATAGTTTGATTGAAAGCGGTTCTCCAGGTGTCGTGAGTTACGATAATTCGACGGTCGCGGCCTTTAGCGATTTTGCTGTCTATCCTGTCTGATCATGGCATGCGAAGGGACACATATGCGACGCGTAATCAGTATTGGCTCGGCGCTCGCGCTGCTCGTGTTTGCCGCCGCGTTCGTCGTCCTGCTCATTCCGCAGCCTTGTGCGCCCGCCGCACCGGGAAGTAGATTCACCCCTTGCATTGCTCCTAATCTGGCGGAGGGCTTTTTGCTCGCCCTGGTGGCAAGCGCGCTCGCGATGCCCCTGGCGCTGGCTACCGTATACCATAGCCTGATCTCCCAGAAGCGCGGATTCGCGGCGCTCCTCGGTCTTGGCGCGCTCGGTGTCACCCTCTTGTTCGCGCTCTCGCCGCTGATAAATGGTGTAGCGCTGCTGGCAATCTTCGCAGCGCCGCCCCTCGCCATAGTTACGCTGCTCTACACCGGCGCACCGCCACCAACCGCAACAACGCCGACGTTCTCATCCACGGCGCCAGCCGAATCGAACGACTAGCCAGCGCGGTCGAGCGATGCTTTCACAAGCCCCAGCCTCTTGGCGTTATCGGCGCGCTCCGGCTCCATCACGGCGATCAGGTTCCTCGCGCCAACCGCCGCGAAGCCCTGCAGCGCCTCAGCTACCTGCTCCGGCGCGCCGGTGATGTGACGCTCAGACGGCTCCAGCGCTGGCTCTCCCGGCAGGACGACGCGCAGCGACACCCCCGCTGTCAGCTCCAGCGTCTCCGGATCGCGCCCCTCTTCCGCGCAGGTCGCGCGCATCGCCGCCCATCGCTCAGCCACCACCTCCGGCTTCACGTGCCAGGCTGTGTTCCAGGCGTCGGCGTAGCGCGCGACCAAATGGAGCATGCGTGGCTGGCGCGCGCCGATGAGGATACGTGGCCCGCCGGACGTGGGCCCGCGCGGGGTGAGCGTGCACTTCCGCGCCGAGTAATACTGCCCTGTGAAGTCCACCTTCCCCTCGCGCAAGAGCGGCTTGATGATCTGCAGCGCCTCCTCGAAGCGCGCCACGCGGTGATCGAAAGGATAGCCGAAGGCGTCGTACTCCGGCTGATGCCAGCCTGCCCCAATCCCCAGGATGAAGCGCCCATCACTGATCTCGTCGAGGCTGTCGGCCATCTTCGCCAAGAGCGCCGGATTGCGGAACGAGGTCGCGGCGACCATCGGACCAATCTTGATGCGGCTGGTTGTGCTGGCGATCGCACTCAGGAAGGTGAACGCCTCCCACTGGCCCACACGGGGCTCGTTGGGCGCCTCATAGAAAAAGTGGTCGGCGAGCCAGAACGTATCCAGCCCGGCGTCCTCGGCCTCCTGCGCCATGCGCTGGATCGTCTTGTAGCGCGGCGTCGCGCCATCATGCCCGTGTTCGTCCAGCCCAGGCAGCAACCCTAGCGTGATCTTCCGCGATTGCTTCGCCCTATCGCTCACCGGCTCCATGCGCTACTCCTGTTTCTCAAATCGTTGACCTGATCATCCCACATTCAGGATTTTGTCAGGAAGCCCCACCAAACTATTGCAGAAAGAGACGTGCGCTGTGCGCCATTTCTTTCACGACCCTTTTACGCGCAGCCTTCGCAACCACGCGTGGCATCGGGTAGTATCCTTAGTAGGTATTATCACCTGAGCCGTCCAGCGCCTCTCATAGCAGTCCAATCAGTCGCTGGGGCGATTCAGGAACCGAGGAATCATCCTATGAGCGCACGCACGCAGCAGCCTGGACGCCCAATACAAAGCAGTATCACAAAACGCCATGGCTGGCGCGCGCATCTGCCCCGCCTGACGATTCTCACGCTCGCGCTGGTGGCCGGGCTGGCGTTCTCGCTCTTTGCCTTCGTTCCCAGTGCCGCCGCCCACGCCTTGCCGGTCAAGACCAACCCTTCCCCGCGCGAGCTGGTCCAGGCGCCGCCTCCGCGCGTCGTCATCCAGTTCTCTGAGAACGTCAACCCAGAGGTGGCGAGCATTCGCGTCCTCGACCAGGCGCGGCGTCCGGTGGATAGCAACGACACGCAGGTAGACCCCACCGACGCGCACATCGTCAGCGTGAGCCTGCCCCTGCTCAAGTCGGGGACCTACACCGTCGTCTGGCGCGTGCAGTCGGCGGACGATGGGCATGTCAGCAGTGGCTCCTACTATTTCCAGATTGCCCGCGCGGATGGCTCGGCCCCGCCCGCTCCCACGACGGATGCCACCGGCGCGGTGGACGACGCCAGCTCCGCGATTCTCGACGGCCCATCGCTCTTCCAGGCCATCGCCACCTGGATCGCCCTCGCGCTGCTCACCGTCTGGGTCGGCGGGTTGATCTGGGAGACGTGGATTCTTAATCCCGCGACTACCCGCGACTCCGATCTCGCCACGGCGACACAGGCCGCTGTGCGCCGCTTCCGCGCGCTGATTCCAACCGTGCTGGGGCTGCTCGTGCTGGCGAACGTCGCCGTCGTGGTGGCCCAGGCCGCCGCCAGCGCGGGTGACTGGAGCGGCGCGATCTCGCCGACGTACCTGCGCGCGATCCTCTTCGGCAGCCGCTATGGCGCCTTCTGGTGGATGCGCCAGATCGTCGCGCTCGTCGCCCTCTATCTCACCTACGCCGCGACGAGCCGCGGCTGGGCCTCCGCGCGCGCAGCGCAGGACTCGGCTCTCGCGCAAGAAGACATGGCCGTAGACGCGATTCCCGACTGGCGGCGTGAGCTGGTGGCGACGCTGCGCGGTATCGGCAAACTGCCAGGGCGGCTGATTCAGGGATGGCGCGCGCGCTCGTGGTTTGGCCAGATCGAGTTGCTACTCGCGGCGTTGCTCATTCTCGCCTTCGCGCTCTCCGGTCACGCCGCCGCTGTCTCCGCCGACCGCTTCGCCTTCGCCTTCTCGGTAGACCTGCTGCACCTGCTGGCGAACTGCGCCTGGCTCGGCGGGTTGTTCTACATCAGCCTTGTCTTCGTTCCCGCGCTCGGACAGCGCGCGCAACGCAGCCGCGCGCGCGCGCTGGCGCTCGGGCTGCCCGCGTTTGGCGCGGTCGCCATCCTCAGCGCAATTCTCCTCGCCGCGACTGGCTCGCTCAACGCCACCGTGCGCATGACTTCCTTCAACCAACTCGTGACGACGGCCTATGGACGCACACTGGTCATCAAGATCCTGCTCTTCCTGCTGATGGCGGGCATCAGCGCATACCATGCCTTCGTCCTGCGACCACGGCTTGCCAGCGCGCTCACTACCGAGCAAAACGCGCCTCCGCAGACCATCCCGGCGGGCGTCACGCTGGCGTCCTATGGCGTTCCAGCGCAGACTCCCATCAGCCAGGAGAGCGTTGCGGCAGGCGGCGGTGGCGACGACGCAATTCCTGGCGGCGCGCGCAAGCTGGCTGGACGCCTGGAGGACTGGCTGCGGCGCGAGGCGATCCTGGGTCTAGGAGTGCTGCTCTGCGCCGCGCTGCTCGGCGCGTTCGCTGGATCGCTCGCTACGGCGCCCACACCCATCGCCGGGGCCTCCAGCGGCGCCTACGTCAACACGGCCACCACGACGCCGAACGGCGACTACGCTGTGACGCTCAAGGTCGCGCCCGCGAAGTTCGGGACCAACAGCTTCCTGGCGACGGTCAAGGACAAGAGCGGCAAGCCGGTCGAGGGCGCGAGCGTCCTATTGCAGACGACGATGCTCGACATGGACATGGGGACGCAGAGCCTCCAACTGACCCCCGTCGGCGCTGACTCGCCGGGAACCTATGGTGGCCAGGCGGACCTCGATATGGGCGGGAATTGGAGCTTCGTCATCAAGGTGCTGCCTGTCGGCGGCAAGGACTTCGAGGCCGCTACTTATAAGGTCGTGGTGGGCTACTCATGATTGGTGTGATCGGAGGACGGGCGCGCTGGCTCGTCTGGCGCATGACGTTCGCCGGAGCCCTCACTCTCTGGCTGCTCGTCGGGTTGGCTCCCTTCCTGAGCGTCGCCCACGCGGATGGCGGCGCGCCGAACCTCTCCTATATCGTCGGCGGCGGAGCCAGCGCTGACAATCTCACTATCATCGACATCGCCGGGCGCAAGATCGCCGCGACCGTTCCCATCGGGGGCGAGCCGCGCGCGGTGGCGTTGAGTGTGGACGCGCGCTACGCCTACGTCACGGAATCGGCGCGCAACGCGGTCGCGGTGGTGGACGCGAGCAGCCGCACCGTCACGGCGGCGATCCCGACCGGCGCGAAGCCCGCCGGGTTGCTGCTGGATACGACGACCACGGCGGCGCGGCTGCTGGTGGCGAATAGCGGCGCGGATACGGTGAGCGTGCTGAACCCCGACGCGCGTACGACGACCGCTACAATTCAGGTAGGCCAGCACCCAACTGCGGTCGCGCTGGCTGGCCCCGCCAACGAGCTACCTAACGCCGGCAAGCCCGAATACTACGTCACCAACAGCGACGCCGACAGCGTCTCAGTGATCGACGCATCCAGCCTCAAGGTCGTCGCCACAGTTCCGGTGTCTGGCGGACCAATCACGGTGATGATCCCGCAGTCCGGCGGCGTCGCCTACGTCGGCACGCGCGCTGGCGCGATCGTGGCAATACGCTTGGTGGACCGCCAGCCATTAGGGACCGTCTTCCAGCTCAAGGGCGCGCCGGGGCAGATGGACTACAACGCCATCTCCGGCTCGATCTACGTCCCCGATCCAGCGGGGAACGCCGTACAGGTTTTGCGCCCGGTCTCGTCCGGCGCCGCTGGCTCCTCGCCGAGCCTTCCCGATGAGCCGGTGCGAACGTTGCCATTCTCCAACGCGCCCTCGGCGGTGGCGATTCCGGCGGACGGCACGTTCGGCATGGTGGCGGAAGACTCGCCGGGCAAGGCAACGATGCTCGATCTCTCGACGCGCCAGACGCTGGCGACCTTCGACGTGGGCGGCAAGCCCGTCGCCGTCATCACCGGCCCCAATCCACCACTGCTCGACCGCCAGACCGGCGTGATCGTCGGCTTCGTCCTCACCGGCGCGATGCTCATTGCGCTCGGCGTCGTCGGCTATTTCTTCCTGCGCTCCGACCGCCGCAACGAGGCCAAAGCGGCGGCCAAAGCCAAGGCTGAACAGGCGCAGAGTCAGGATAACGATGCATGAGATGGCCTTCTAATCCCTTTCGCGCGCGGCTGCGACTCCTGACGCTGGCGTCGCTCGCCCTCGTGGCGCTGCTGCTCCTCCTCGCGGGCTGTGGGTCCAGTTCGGATAGCTACGGTGGCGACAAGAACCACATCCACGACCTCCTCGCGCTCAGCGGCGCGCCGAAGACGCTGCTCGTGGCGAGCCACTTCGGCCTCTATCGCACCGCCGACGGTGGCAAGACCTGGAGCGAGGTTGCGGGCGGCTCTGGGCAGTTGATGGACGGGCTGATGATCTACAAGCTCGCGCAGAGTCCCGTCGAGCAAAAGCGTGTCTACGCGCTCGCAGGCTACCGGCCCGAGGATAAGGCGGCAGCCAAGGGTGAGCTGGGCATCTACCTCAGCGACGACAGCGGGCAGACCTGGAAGCTGGTGACGCCGCTCTCCGCCTTCCCCAACAGCGCGGTCTTCACCATCGCGGCGGGCGCAGGCTCGGCGGGACAGGTCTTCGCCGTCGTGCCCAACGTCGGCGCGAAGGGGCTCTATATGAGCGCCGACGCCGGGGCGCACTGGCGTCAGCAGCCGGACTTGCCTGCCGACTCGGTTAACGGGCTGGTCGCTGATCCCGGCAAGGCTGGACGGCTCTGGACCTACAGTGTCTCGTCTGGCCTCTACTCCACCGACGACGATGGCGGCCGGTGGAAATCGGCGTCAGATATTCGTGGCGGCGTCTCTTCCGTCGCGGTCGCCGCCCAGACGGTCTACGCCGCTGGCGACAGCGGCCTCTACGTCTCGAAGGATGGCGGCGCCAGCTTCGCAACCGCCAGCGGCGATGTCGTCTTCTCAGGAGTGGCCGCCAGCGCCGCGAATCCGGCGACGGCCTACGCGCTCACCGGGTCGGCGGTGTATGTCTCAGGCGATAGCGGCGCGTCGTGGAAGCAGACTAGCCCCATCAGCCGCCAGCCAAGCTCCCTGACCATTGATCCTGCCAGCGCGACGACCGCCTACGCTGGGGCGTCGTACCCCATCGCCGTCGATGCGACGACGGACGGCGGCGGGCGCTGGACGGCGATCATGCCATAAAATACCCTAAGCGGTATGCTCTGAAGTCAAGGACGCGGCAAAGCGATGGCTGACGACGAAGATCTCCTGAAGTGGGATGACGACGACATCGAGGCCAGCGACGGGACAGACGATGGCCTGGACGGCGGCCTGCGAGTCACTGACACCCCAGGGAGCGAACGTAGCGTGCGTTTCTGGCGCGCGTTCCTGCGCCATCGCCGGCCAATCCTGAGCGGCGCGCTGGTCGTGGCCCTCGTCGCGCTGTTAGGTGTAGCGTTCGCGCGCGAGGGCGCATTTGCTCCACAGCCTGCGCTCTTCTCGGCGGCGGGCGTAGCCCATGCGACCCAGATCTCCGCGAATAGTCCCTACGCCAGCCTGGGGTCCGCGCCCAATGGGACACTCACGGCGTACCACCTGACCACGCCGGGCGTCGGCATGATGCAGCCTGCGGTGGACGCCAATGGTGACCTGTGGTTCGGCGAGATGCGCACGAACCGGCTGACACGCGTCAATCACGTGACCGGCCAGGTAACCTCCTGGGCGCCACCCAACGGACGCAACAACATCACCAAAGTGGTGGTTGATCGCGCGGGGAGCATCTGGTTCGTCGAGCAGCTTGCGAGCTACATCGCCACCTTCGATCCCAAAACAGAAGGGTTTGCCGTCTACCCGCTCGCCAGCCCCGACGGTGGCGCGCTCCTGCCGCAGGACCTCGCCTTCGATTCCCACGGCGCGCTCTGGTTTACGACTCTGGGCGCGGGCGATGGTGGCGCGATTGGCCGCCTGGACCCCTCGAACGGCGCCATCCAATACTGGCCGACGCGCGATCCCAACGCGCGCTGGAAGGTGCGGCCCTTCTCGCTCGCGCTCACGTCCAGCGGCGAGGTCTGGTTTGGGCTGCTGGCTGGCGGGGCCGTTGGGCTCCTCGATCCCGCGACCGGCGAGACCACCTATTATCCGCTAGCGAACCCACGCGCCACCGTCTTCGCGATGGCGCCGGATGCGCGCAACCGCATCTACTTCACCGAGTTGCTCGACGGCAAGCTCGGTGTGATCAACGCCGCTGCGCGAACTGTCAGCGAGCGCGTCATCCCGCAAACCTTTGGCTCGCCTGCCAGCCTCTATGGCGTCGTCGTCGGGCCGCCAGGTATGGTCTGGTTCGCCAGCGCCGGAGCCAACGCGCTCATCCGCTACGAGCCACGCCGCAACCTGCTGACCTTCTACCGGCTCAACTCCCCTGGCAGCGCGCCTTTCGGCCTGGCGCTGGACGGCCAGCATCGCCTCTGGTACACCGCCAACGGCGCCGACGCAAACTTCCTCGGCCTCCTCACGATATGACGACAGCGACGTGGCCCGTGGGCGAGCGCAGCGTCGTAGCTTGAAGCATGACGAGTGGAGGACGAGTGGAGAAGCCAACGTTGGCGGAGGCGCGCAAGCAGCGTGGCTTCGGCGCGAACGAACTTGCGCGCAGGGCAGGCGTCGCGGCGAGCACGATCCGCCGGATCGAGAGTGGCGACCCACCACACATGGAGACCCTCACCAAGATTGCGCGGGCGCTCGAATGCGCGCCTGAGACGATTGACTGGCCCGGCGACCCCTTCGGTATGGGAGCCTGGCGCTAAGCCCGAACAGGCGCGCCGGCTGGCCACACCTAGTCAGGTCTCTCATCAGTGGTCGCTTGGGAGGATAGCTTTATCCGCTACGTTCCTTTCCCCAGGAGCGCCAACGCTCGCCTTGTCTGCGTGCACGTGAGCGATGAGAGGAACATCCGATGGACAAGCGCCAGTCGTTCTTCCGTCCCATCGTCGCCGCTTTCTGCGTGGTGATCGCACTCCTCGCCTGCAGCTCGCCCCAGGTGACCCACCTCTCCACCGCTCCCGCTGAGCAGTTGAGTCTGAGATTGAGCTTCACGAATCTGCTCACTCCCGCAGCGGAGGTAATCGTTGATGTGGTCGTGAGCAGCGATCTGAACACCAGGGTTGCGCTCGCCGACAATCAGCGCCTGACGGTCAACGGGCGCGCGCCAGACACCCCTCCCCTCATTCGTCTGGGCGCCTCCTACCGTTTCACAGTGCCTCGTTCATCAACCGGCGGGGAATACACTATCGTCTACACTGATGAGCGCGGTCAGCAAACCAGCGTGGTCGTCCCAGCGCCCCAACGCGACCTCGCAATCACCGCGCCAACGGCGCATGCCCAGGTCCCGATCCCTGCGCCGGGATCAACACTCGCACTGCGCTACACGGCTCCGGAACTGTTCCCTGCGACCTCGCCGATCGCCAAGGGCCTCTACAGGCAGATTGACGCTGGCGTTGAGGGCCACTGCCGGGCATCGCGTCCCGATGGAATCCCTGTGTCCGCCCCCTCCTGCATAAGCCTCGGCAGCACGCAACCCGATGAGTCTGGCGTCGCCGTGATCAGTGACACAGGCGCGCTCCCGGAGTATGGATTTGGCAACCTCGAGCCTGGCGCAGGCAAGTTGTATGTGAGGGTGGACGTGAATGGGGCGATGCCACCAGCGGGGTTCGCCTCGGTGTGGCTGATGGTTACAGATGTCGTCGATATCCCCATCACGTGGGTCTCGGCGGATAGCTACTGACGTAGAGGATCACGGCGGGTGTCACGTCTCGGCGAGGGGATGATAGTCGTCGGGATCGTCGAAGCCGGCGATCCACGCCGCTGCCTGGTGGCAAGTCGTCATCGAGGGCGGCGTGCGTAGCAGATACTGCCGTCCCGTCGAGGGGTCATGCACCGCCAGGCAGACGAGCGGCTCGTCCTGGCCCATTGCGACGCGCAAGAGCCGGCGTGGCCCACCGGCGTCCTCATCCTGGTCGAGCGTCTCGGCCTCCACCTGGCGCAGGAACTGCTCGTAGCCAACGCGCTCCAGCATCACGCGGCGCACCTCGGCGTTGCGCTCTTTGAGGATTTCCTTGCCGTTGATGGTCTCTGGATAGAACGCCGAGCGCGCATCAATGGCGACGCCACGCCAGCGCAGCCGGAATCCGCGCGCCGAGGGCGGCAGCCTCCGCAGGCCAGTAGCAGCGAGGTCGAGCCACGAAGCGACACGCAGCTTCTCCGGCAGCCGTTCCAGGTTTCGGCAGCCAACAACGTTCAACTCGTCCACCGCGCGCAACCATGGCGGCAGGTCGCGTATCCATGTATTGCCACGGATATCGAGCGTGCGCAGCGTCGGTGGACCGTTCTTGGGCCATTCCGTCAGGCCAGGACAGTCGCGCATTGCCAGCCGCCGCAGCCTGGGAGACAGTCCGCCGCTCGGCCACGTCGTCAGCGACGTACAACCGGAGATGGTCAGCTCCGTCACGCGCAGGTCGTCGGGCAGCGCGCGCAGCGACGTGCAGTTGGTCAGGTTGAGCGTGTGAACGTCCAGCCCGGCGGGCAGCGTCTCCAGGTTTGCGCAATCCGTCAGGTCGAGCGTCTGCGTCACGCGCAGATCGTCCGGCAAAGCAGTAAGCCGCGAGCAGCCCCGCGCGTTCAAGGCAATCAGGCGCAAGCCGTCAGGTAACCGCTCCAGCGCCGTACAACCGCTGACATCCAGCGTCCCCATGAGCCCAAGGTCAGGAGGTAGTGAGGTGAGCCATGCGCAGTCGCTCATCAGCAAGGTGTGCGCGACACGCAGATCATCCGGCAGCGCCGTCAGGCCGAGCGCCCCTTTGAGTTGGAGCGAGAGCGTCTTGAAGCCGGTGGGAAACACCTCCAGCCGTGGACAATTGTAGATGCCGAGTCGTTGTGTCTGGAGGTCATCGGGCAAGCGCGTCAATTGTTCACATTGTGAGATGCTGAGCGATTCCAGTTTCAGACCAGCGGGCAACTCGCGCAGGGTCGGCCACTCATCCACAGTCAGCGTCTTCACCTGCATATCCGTAGGCAGTCCAGGGAGCCGCTCGCTGCTGGCAACGCTCAACCACTTTACAGGGGAATGCGCCGGCAACCCTTGCAACTGCGGACACTGGCTGACTCTGAGCGATTGCACGACCTGCAGGTCCTCAGGCAGTTGAGCGAGGCTCGCAAGGTTCTGCAGCGTCAGCCAGCGCAGGCGCAGTCCCGCTGGAAGTTGCGTGATGTTTGGACAATCATGAAGATCGAGCGCGTCTTCGACGACCAGGTCATCCGGCAGTTCGGTGATCTGGCTATTCCAGATATGCAGGTTCGGGCAGCGTAGCCCCTTTGGCAGCGTCGTCAGGGAGGTATTTTGCAGGTACATCGACGGCACAGTGAGATCGTCGGGCAGCCACTTCAGATCCTTATAAAGGTGCAGCGACCCCTCGACGACAAGACCCGCTGGGGCCTCGCCGCGAAGGATCGCCTCTCTTGCCTCGCCGGATTTCATGATCGTCGCCACGCGCGATGTCCTTCGTCAGTCCATCCGTCAGTCCACCACGCGCACGATGGCCTGCGGCGTGTACTCGCGCTGCTGCCAGACGTGGTACAGCCCCGGCTCCAGCGTGATCGGCAGGTGCTCGTCGTGGATCAGCCGCGTCGCGTCGGTCACCTTCAGGTACAGCTCGCCGCCAACCTCCCAGACCTCCGCGCGCTCCGGCGCCTCGATCCGGTGAGAGTGGCCCGTCGCCTCACCATAGACCAGCACCGGGCTATGCTGCAGATCGCCGCCAGCCGGAATCTCGGCCACGGTCTCGATCAATACGTCACCCTGTCGCCATAGCATGATGGCTCCCTCCTTCTCATCTTGTCTCATTCCGGTTTACCTCATCCGCAGGCAAACCGCATGATTCTATCACATCGCCTGGATGTCTTGTCTATCCCCTTTCCTTGTTTGCCGCTCAGTTGCGGAATATACTGCCGCGTGGACTTCAACCATAGACGGACGATCAGGAGGACGAAATGGCGCATCCGTGGTATCACGCCGTCCTGGCCGCGCGGCGCTATGGCGGGACGCCGGAGGATTACCTGGAGATCGAGACGTGGATGGACTTCACCAAGAGCCACACGCCCGATTGCCGTCACCGCCTCATGCTTCACAACGCCTGGGGCGCCTTCCTCGCCGAGCGCATCCTTGGTCCGACAATGACCCGCGCCTCCGACGGCAAGATCCTGCCGCTCCGCCCGCTGCTGGAGGACCACATCACGCAGGACTTCGGCAGGATACCGACACTGGCGGCGTGCTTCGCGCAGCTTGCCCCAGAGCCGCTCGACCCCGATGTGACCGTCTACGACCATTGCCGCGTCTCGGCGGAAGAGTTCGGCGGCGCATGGAGCGATTATCAGGCGCTGCATCAGTTCCTCGACTGGCCGCGCGACGCCCTTCCCGATGGACGCTTTCGCCGCGTGCTGCACAATAGCTGGGGCGTCGGGCTGGCCGAGCAGGCGTTTGGCCTGGCGTTCAGACGCGCCTCGGATGGCGTCGAGCTTGCTGTGCGCCCGATTATCGAGCGGCATATCCAGCGCGAGATGGGAACGATCCCGAGGCTGGACGCCGCGCTGGAGGGCGTGACGCTGCAACGCTGGATGTGCAGCCGGGCCATGCCAGCTTCAGTAGAAAGAGCGGCGCGGCGCGCAGAGCCAGCGTGAAGGAGTATCGAGATGACTGAGACGACTGAGACGACAACAAGCTACCGCCGGTTGAGCGCGGAGGAGATCATCCTGCTGGGGCAGGAGTGGGAGAACTACCAGCGCTGGGAGCGTGTGCGCGAGTACGTCACGATGCTCTATCCGCCCGACGCGCACGAGATCACCATCTCTGTAACCTCCGAGTACAACGACAGCTCCTACGACGATCGCGCGCACATTCTTGTGGCTGATCGTGAAGGTGGGCTGCTCTCCTACGACCTCAGCCGCCCCTGGTGGGGCCAGTTCGAGATCTCTGACGAGGAGCGCGCCGAGATGCTGGAGGATAACTCCGGCGATATCCGCAACGCGCCGGCCATGGCCGAAGAGGCGATCGAACGGCTGGCGAGTGATCTGCTCGGCGTCGAACTAGTGGAGACCTGGCAGCCGCGCGACCCCATCACCTACACCTTCGTCGTGGACACCCCGCCGGCGATCAGCTTCGCTGAGGTCCTCGTCGCAGAGTAAGGCGAACGGGGACGCGCAAGGCGTCTCCCGTCGTAGATCGCCGACCAGCAGGTGAGAGAGAACGGTTACTCGGCGCGGAAGCTGAAGAGGCGTGTATTCCAGCCAGGCGCCGGTACAGACCCGGTGTACTGCGCGGCGCACCAGATCGTGCCACGGGTGACCGAGTTAAGTGGGATGGCGCAGGAGGAATTCTCGCCAAAAGCGCTCATGGTTTGCGTGTGCGTCCCATTGGCGATGAGCACGTAGTTGCCACCCTGGCCCAGCGTGTTCGGCGCATCGGTGGCCTTGCGTCCGGTCATCTCGATGCGGGGATAGAGAGTCGAACCGGACATGTTATAGACGAGCGTGATGTCGCCCTCATCGGTCCCCATCAGCGTTGGATCGTACAGGTCGTACGTGCTGCCGAAGTCGAAGTACGCGACTTGTCTCACGATCGCGCCGTTGACCCACTGAGGGGTATGCGCCGCCTTGGTCGTCAACTGTGGTTGGACCTCCGCCCAGTAGATCCCATCGTGATGGCCGTTAGTGTCGTTGAGGTAAGTGGTCTGCGCGAAGTAGAGCCGGCCCGCCTTATAGTACACCTGCTTGGGGCCAAAGTCCGACTGCAGGACTGGTCCGCCTGGCTGCTGGGCGTTGTCTGGATAGCTATATGGCAGACCGAGGTCGACGTCCTGGCAGGTGATGGTTGGCGCCGTCGTGTCGGTCATGTTGCTGAGATTGGTCCAGGCGCACAACCCCATGTTTGATCTGACGCCAAGGTTGACGTTGACGTCGGTGGAGATGAAGAACTCGGCGTCCTGCACCCCCTCCTCGATCGCCGCGCTGACCGCAAGCGCCACGGTTCCTCCGCCACCAACCAGTAGCGCATTGTTGACGTACCAGGAGAAGGCTGTGCCGCCGCTGTACGCCGGCGTCTTGCCCAGAGCGAGTGTCGTGTTGCCCATAAAGGTATGGCCCTGGCTATTGACGTTCCGGCAAGCGAAGTACAGCCCCCAGTAGTCTGCCCCCATTGTCATGCGATAGCAGAAGTCTGGTACCACGTTAGCCGTGAAGTTGGTGTCGAGCTGGTAGATGTAGTATTGCCCGCCAGGGTTCGGCTGGGTCGGCGAGTTGCTGACGCTGATGGCGATGTCGAGGTAGGTCACGCCAGTCAAGCCGCCAGTGAACTGCAGGTAGGAGACCACCCAGCGGTCGCGCATGACATCATAGTACATCTGCCCATTGTAGAAGGTGTCGCCACTGCTGTAGACGGGAGCAAAGAAGGAGCTGGTGGCATAGGGCCCGAATTGCAGCGCGCCTGTCGAGGCGCGGTAGATGGCGATGGCGCCATTCACGCCCTCCATCACATAGCTCAAGTCGGTGGCGATCGCGGGGTCGGGAAAGTTAAAGGAGCCACCAGACTGCGGGCCGGTCAGGCCATCCACGTTCTTGGTGACCAGCGGCGTGACGCCACCGCCGACGAAGGCGGGACTCTTGCCGTCGCCGCTCCGTGTGTTGGGGTGTGGATTCTTGACTTGCGGACTCGCCTGCCGCTGCTCCGGCGTAAGAGGAGCGGTCGTGATGATCGGCGCGCTGGTCGCGGGAGTCTGGGAGTTGGAAGTGAGTTTGGGCGTCTTGGCGAGGTCCACGATCCCGGCCAGCTTGCCAGCTCTCCTGGTGGGCGTATAGACCCTGGGCGCGCTGGTGGCGCGATTGCCGCTGGTGTTCGGCTGCGCGCCGGTTCCGCTGAGTGAGGCGACAATCAGGAGACAGGCGCCGACGAGGCTAAGGCTGATGGTTCGCCAGTGGACCTTCTGTCGCATTCGTCACGCCGCTTTCTGTCTGTGCGCGTTGCGCCGCTCAGCGGTCACGCGCAATCCCACGCCTTCACAGGCCTCTGACTTTCTGGCGCATATCCCCCACGGAATGGCGACGCCTGGAATGAAGCGCACAGCAACCAGATTACGATCTCACTCGCGCGCTTCCACAGCGCCTTCTTTGCACGCGGAACAGTCTACTGCCCCTGTTTGCCCTGCATTCATAGCTGTACGACGTGGCAGGCAGTGTGTGGTAACGCCTGCATAGTCGAGCTGCGCATCGGCGCCACATCACGTAGGCGCTGACGCCGAGTAGACTCTGGCGTTCGTTCCAGCGTGCGCCAGAGCGTTGTGCCTACTGCCCTGGCTGGGAAGGTGGGTAGGCGTCGGGCGGTGGGTAACTCCCGCTCACGGGAGGTTGCTCCGCAGGCGGAGCGGGTGGATACGGCGCTCCCGGTGGCGGGGGATACGCCCCTGGCGGCGGAGGATAAGCTCCCGGTGGAGGAGGTGGATACGCGCCCATCGGCGGCACAGGCGGATAGCCGGGATAGGGAGCGTAGGCGTAGGGATACGGCTGGACAAGCTCAGGATGGGCGGCGCGGAACTGGTTCTGCCCGATCAACCCGCCCAGCGCGCCCAGGCCAGCGCCCAATCCACCCCAGATGAGGAGTCCGAAGATAAGGCCAATGACGGCGCCGACGACAACGCCTGCCATGACGGCGGAATCGCTCGTGTCCGAATTGATTGCGCCGAACGGGGAAACCGCGCTGGGAAGTACGAACAACAGAATCACCGATACCGCGCCACTGACGAGCGCGCCCACGCCACCAGCGAGCAGCCCAGCAAGCGACGCCGCCCCCACGCTCCCAGACTGCCGCGCGGCCATGATGCCCGCCACGAAGAAGAGCGCCAGATAGACCAGATCCAGGCCACAACCGATAAGAAGCGCGCCCCCCGCCGTTGGCAAGAACTGCTCAGGCGTCGCTTGCCCGCTGATGAGCGACGTCTCCAGGAGACGCGACACAATAGCTGAAGTAGAGCCGAGGGCAGCCATAATCAAGCCAAAGGTCAGGCCCCAGCGTACGACGGCGTTCCGTTTGTTCTCCATGAATTACGTCCTACTTTCACAATGCGCGCCGTTCGCCCGCACCGATGAGGGGCTTCAGCGTCGCCCCATTGTGCCATACTCGCCGCGCGGCGCCTAGCGCCTCATCTGTGAGTGCGCCAACATGACCTTCTTTTGTTATTGCATAACAGAATTTCGTCACAACCACGAGCTTCCGCGACCAGCCCACTCACTCCAGCGTCAGCCAGAGGCTGTGCAGCCCGCGGAACGAGATCGTCTCGCGCCACTCAGGACTGGCGGGGTCGTCGCTCAGCCGCAGCGCGGGGAAGTGGCGTAGCAGCGTCTCGATGGCCACCTGCCCTTCCAACCGGGCCAGCGGCGCGCCCAGGCAGTAGTGCATGCCCGTCCCGAACGCCAGATGGCGGTTGTTCGCGCGCGTGATGTCCAGCCGGTCGGGATCGTCGAACGCCTCCGGGTCGTGGTTGCCCGACCCCAGTAACAGATTGAGGATCTCGCCACGCCCGACCATCTGCCCGCCGATCTCCATCTCCTCCGGCGCCACGCGCGAGGCCATCTGGCTCGGCGCTTCGTAGCGCAGGAATTCTTCCACCGCGCTGGCCATCAGCTCTGGATGCTCACGCAGCAGCGCAAACTGGTCTGGCTGTCGCAGCAGCGCGAGCATCCCGTTGCCGATCAGGTTCACCGTCGTCTCGTGCCCGGCGAGCAGCAGGGTCGTCGCCGTCACGATCAATTCCTGCTCGCTCAGGTGGTCGCCCTGCTCGTGCGCCAGGAGCAGCTCGCTGATGAGGTCATTGCGTGGCTCGGCGCGCCGCTCCTCCAAGACGCCCTGGAAGAGCGCGACCAGTTGCATCGTCACCGCCGTCGCCGGACCATAGATCGCGGTGTCGCGCTTGGCGTCGACCGCCTGAACCAGCACACCGGCCCATGCGCGCATCTGCTCGCGCGACTCGATGGGGACGCCGAGCATCTCCGAGATGATCGTCAGCGTTAGCGGCATGGCGTAGCCGCCAATCACGTCCAGCGTTCCAGCAGAGGCCGCGGCGTCGAGCAGTTCATCGGCCAGCGCCTGGGCGCGCGGACGCACGCTCTCGACCATACGCGGCGTGAACGCCTTGCTCACCAGCGCGCGCAGCCGGGTATGCGCTGGTGGGTCAATGAAGAGCAGCGAGAGTCCTGATAGCTCGCGGAAGAGCTGCGCCTCGTCGCTCGCCGCGCTTTCGCTCCCCCCAGGGGATTGGGAGGAGAAGTCCGTTACGCCAACGGTGGTCTCGCGCGCATGCTGGTGGGTGAAGCGTGGGTCCTTGAGGATGCGCTGGATGTCGGCGTAGCGCGCGATGTGCCACACGCCCGGCATCCCCGGCTCGAAGCCCATCCCCCAGCAGACCGGCGTCTGCTCGCGCAGCCGCGCGTAGGCCGCGTACGGATTCGCGCGGAAGTCCGGCGAGAAGTAATCGAACTCGACCGTCATCGGTCTATTGGATCCACTGGACATCCTTGTTCCTCATCTCTCGGACACAACAAACTTGTCGTGACGCAAAAACTTGTTGCGTGAAAACAAAAGAAGGTAAAGGTGTGTGACGGACAGTCTGACACAACATCGTGGGGGTGAAAAGATAAGAAGGGTGAGAAAGGGGAACCTAACCCCCTGACCCCCTTCCCTCTGAGGGAAGGGGGAACCACTGGGGACGATGTTCACTATCCAGCGATAATGGTTGCCGTATCTCTGGCTCCCTTCCCTTCTCAGGGGAGAGGTCGGGGGAGAGGTCTCTGGCGTGAAAAGAAGGGAAGGTTGGCGCACGAGCGGTCACGAGCGACAGGTGGGCTGGCTACGTAGCGCTAGAGCGCGATGATCCGTATCTGACCAAAGCGCATGGACGCCAGTCCACACTCGAACGTGAGCGGGCCATGCGAGAGCGGGCCTTCTTTGATGGCGATCGCCGCACTCAGCGACGCGGTGTCTCGCCGGAACCGGACCGTGTTATCGCGCACCTCGACGTGATACGTCCACATCATATCGCGTGGCTCGTAGTCGGTTGGGTGCTGCGTATTGGGGTCCTGCGACTCGATAGGGTCGAGCGTCACGGTCGCCGTCGGATGATCGCCGTTGAGGTGTGGCGTCGAGGTGAGCAGGTGAAAGACCTGGGCGATGTAGCCGCTGGCCGTTGGCGTTGGCATGGCGTGCAAGCGGAAGTAACCACCATCTTCTGGCACATTCACCACCTGGAGCTGAAACTCGACATCGTAGTTACGTGTGGTTGGCTGGTAGGGAATCGTGAGCGTGCGGTTATCCTGACCGTCCATCTCCAGCAGCCCATCGCGCACGGTCCAGCCGTCGCTCGCCTGCCAGCCATCCAGCCCTTTCGACCAGTCCGACTGGAACAGCACGGTTCCCGGCGCCATATTGGCAAACGCCGGCGTGTTCGTCGCGACTGGCGCAGTAGGAGTGTTGGCGGCGGTGGACCCACAGGCGGCGAGGCTCGCGACGCTGGCGAGCAGCAAGACGAGAGGCAGGAAGCGCAGGGGCGCACGTCGCCTTACATCGTTGTGTGAATCGGTCAACAGGAAGCGTATCATCATCGTACCTTGAATGGGGTGTTCCACGAGGAGGCGGCGCGATTCGCCTACGCTACGTAGTGTCGCTCCACTAGACCCCTCGCGGTCAAGAGCATGTTTCAAAACCCTGCGGAACCGGCGAAAAGGATTGCCGCCACGACCCGTCTAGGCGAGTGTGGTCTGAATGAAATCGAGGAGTGAGCGCGGTGATCATACGGGAATTTCGCGCCAGGTTGAAGCCTGGAAGACTGGCGGCGTTTGCACGCGTCTACGAGGACTACAGTCGCCCGATGATACGCGCCGCGCCCGGCTGTCTGGCGGAG
>DATAOM010000093.1:0-6931 GCA_036265775.1 Ktedonobacterales bacterium
ATGCGCCGCCCGCAACTGCGCCGTCTCGTCGCCAGCGGCCACCCCGGACAGCAGATCCTGCCCAAGCGCTGTCAACTCGAAGAGGTAGCGCGCTAGCCCCGTCGCTACATCGGGCGCCAACCGCAGCGCCGTGACGACACCGGCGAGACGCTCCAGAGCTGTGAGGCTTTCCGGTGATATCTCTGGGGCATCGTCCAAGCTCTCGCGTGCAAGCGCCAGTGGCGCGACGCCGCGCTTGCGCGCAAGCTCAAGGAGACGAAGAGCATCTTCGCGCGGTATGGGGTGCGCAGCCAGTTGACCCGCGCCCAGGAGTCCAGCCCCGCCGCTGTCGGTTACCAGAAGCGCGATGGAAAGGATACGCTTGATCTCGTCCTGCTCCAGTAATGGCGCGATGACGCGTGTCGGTATGCTGGCGCGTTCCAGCGCCGCGATGACCTTACGCGCGTTCCGGCGAGTGCGGCATAAGACGGCGATCTCGTCTAGCGAGCGCCCCCTATCGAGACGCGCGCGAATCGCCTGAACCATTCCCTCGAGTTCAGCGTCTTCATCAAGCGCCGTCGCCAGGCGCACGGCGTCGGAGCCAGTCCCCCGTGTCGCTATCAGTGGCTGGCGCTCCGCGGCAGGGATATAGCGCTCTGCGAGGCTCGTAGCCGCTTCCAGTATCGGCGCTTTTGAACGGTAGTTGTGGCGTAAGCGCTGCACGCGCGCGCCTGGATAGTCGTCGTGAAACCGCTGGATGTTGGCTGGAGAGGCGCCACGGAAACGATAGATCGCCTGATCGGCGTCGCCAACGGCCCAAAGCGCGCCCGTCTCTGCGGTGAGCGTTCGCAGGAAAACACCCATCGCGCGGTTGATGTCTTGAAATTCGTCCACCAGCACATGCGTCCGTTGCGCGCGCTCCTCAGCCAGCACGTCTGGATGTTCGCTGAGCAGACGCACCGCCAGACGGATGATGTCGCCGAAGTCGGCGTCACCACGCTCGTCGAGCGCGGCCTGGTAGGCGATATAGACGCGCGCGACCTCACAAGCGCGCTCTGCCCGCTCACGATCCTCCGTCGTCAGAGCGCGCTCAAGCGCTGCCTCTGCGAGCGTAGTGTATTCGGCAGGTCCGACTAACTCGTCCTTCGCGCGCGAGATCGCCGCCAGCAGATCGGGATAATAGTGCGATGGCGCGGTCACCGGCTGATAGTAGGTGAGTGGCAACTGGCCGACGAGGCTGCGCAGCAGAAAGTAGCCATCGGTCGGCCCGACGAGGAGAAAGTCTGGTCGCAGCCCGACGACCTGACCATAGCGACGCAAGAGTTCGCCGCAATAGGCATGGATCGTGCTAATCGTCGGCATGCGAACAACACTGCGTAGCGCGTCGATTTCATTCGTCTGGTCAGGCTCTTCTGCCACTGCGGCGATGAGCTGGCCAACGCGTTCACGCATCTCACGCGCGGCCTTGTTCGAGAAGGTCAGCGCTAGAATGCGCTCAGGTTCCACACGTTGCTCGCGAATCAGCCAGGCGACCCGTCCGACGAGCGTGCTCGTTTTGCCTGTTCCCGGACCCGCGATGACCAGCGCTGGCGTCGCTGATTCTGCTGCGGCGCGCTGCTCAGCCGCGAGTTCAACCGCTGGTCGCTCATCCTTCTCGCCAGTTGCAGGATAGCTCGTCTCCACATCATCGAATTCGAGGGTCAGCAACGAGGTCATCCGGCGCAGCGCGACATCCTCCGAAACGGCGAAGCGCCGCGCCAGCGCACGTATGCTCGCTCTATTGCTTTGCGCATCAACATAGGTCGTGCGGATCAGATCTGCTGGGAGAAGGAGCTCGGAAGCGAACTGGTTCGCCTCCGCCTCACGGCGCGCGCGGGCGCTATACGCTTGCCCAGGGCGCAATGCTTCATCGCCAAGCTCCCAGTCGCCTGATGCGCCATCCAGATCAGTTTCGGCGCAGGGCGCGTCATCATATCCACTTAATGACGGAATCTCACCTACAGAGGCCGAAGGACGGTGCATCAGCGCATGGCCAAGCTCGTGGGCAAGGGTGAAGCGACGGGCTGGTTCCGGCAGCCCCGCGCGCAGAAAGACGAGATCTTCCCCAGGCTCGAGGTATCCCAGTGTGCCGGGATGCGCCGAGGCATGGTACATCGCCACCGTGAAGCCAAGCCGGCGCACAATATCGTCCAGCGGTATCGGCAGATCCGATTCTCTGGATGAGACCTCCTTCCACCAGGCCAGGAGTCTCGTCGCGGTCAGATGTGGAAGTGATGCGTCACGCACGCGCAGGTCTCGTCTCCCCAATAGATCAACTCGTTGGCCGCGTAGGCAATACGCCACACGCGCCGCGGCGGTGAAAATTGCGTACACACAACAACGTCATTTTACCATCCGGCGCGCTTGCGTTGCGCGAATCCACCAACAAGGCGACGAGCAGAAGCGTACATCTGATGTGCTATAATCCCGGGGGACCATGTGGCGCCGGTGTCATGAGGTGGCGCAAGGAGAGGACTCTATGGAGCCGCAGGAGATCATCGCGACCGCCGAATCGAATTCATTTCCCGCGAATTGGCATGTATGGACCCTGCGGCGGGGACTCGTCTTCCGCGAGGTGGCCTGGCAGACGTTCATCTCAGTTTGCGGTTTCCTGCTGCTTGGCTATGGTCTGTATGCGACCATTCCGGCCAACTTTACAGATGGCCCCTGGAAGATCGGCCTCACCATCTGCCTGCTGCTCCTGTTCGCCGTCATGGCGTTTGGCGGATTTGCGCTGGTGGCTGGTGACATCAACAGGCTGCGGCTCGCTGGTCACTATCTGCTTGTCATGACGCCAGATGACTTCCTCAAGCGCACTCCCGGCAATCTCATCCATGTGCCGATGGAACACGTGACCGAGCTCCGCCTGATTGGAGTGAAGTCGCGAACACAGGAGGATATGGAGCGCCCGGGTGGGATGTTGCAGAGTTTGCAGACCATGCGCTCGTCGAGCCTCATCCAAGGCATGGCTGGCGTGGGCGCCTACATCACGCTAATGCGCACACCACGCGTGCAGCCGAAGCTGACCTTTGTCGACGATCGCGAAAACAAGTTGGTCGTCGTCGGGCAGGACCATGCCTTCGAGGACCTCGGCGCGCTCGAATACATCTTGCGTATCTATGTCGGGGACAAAGAGCGCGAACTCCGCGCGGCTCGTTCCCGACGGTAAGTGAAGATAAACAAGTCATACAGCGCCGTCAGACAGTACGTAGTTCCGGCAACCAATGATGTGTGCTCGGCCAACGCGTAGGCGTTGGCCTTCTCGTGTTCACCGGAGCGGCGCCACACGAGTCTGGAGTTATCAATGTTACGCGACCTCATCACTGATATCGTCACCAAGTCTGTCGTCAGCCTGCGCGAGTCGGGCTATCTGCCTGACGTTCCGTTGCCACCAGTCGAGATCGACCGGCCACAGATCGCTGCTCACGGAGATTACGCCACCAACATCGCTATGAAGCTTGCCGCCGCGCTACGCGCCACTGGCGAGAAGTCCAATCCCCGCGCGCTTGCAGAACAGATCGCCGATCACATCCGCGAGACCGTTGGCGTTGTCCCCGCATACGACCTTGTCCAGTCGGTTGAGGTTGCCGGACCGGGCTTCATCAATATCCGGCTCAGTCCGGCGTGGCTCCTCTCGCGCGTCCCACGACTCCTTGGCGCCGGCGACAGCCTCGGATCGGTCGATGTGGGCCATGGCCAGCGCATCAACCTGGAGTTCGTCAGCGCCAATCCTACTGGCCTCGTGACCATTGGCAACGGTCGTGGCGCGTTCATCGGCGATGCGCTGGCGAACGCGATGCGCGCCGCCAACTATGAGGTCACCAAGGAGTATTACTTCAACGACGCAGGCGAGCAGATGAACAAGCTCGGCGCCTCGATGGAGTATTACCTCTTACTGGGGATGGGCCGCGAAGAGGAGGCCGCGCGGGTTCACGACGACCTGCCGGTAGATCCGAAGAAGGGAACAAAGGTCGGGTATTTCGGCACCTATTACGAGACGGTCGCCGAACGTATGCTCGATCGTGGCGCACTACGCCTCCTGGAGGGTGACGCAGATGACCGGCCACAGCGCATCGGCCAGGCTGCCGCTGCGGTCATCATGGAAGACATCCGCGAGACGATGGCCCACATGAAGGTAGACTTCGACGTGTGGTTCAACCAGGCTTCGCTCGAAACATCGGGCGCGCTGGACGACGGCATCGCGACGCTTGATGCGCTGGGATTCCTCGAGGAGCGCGACGGCGCGCTCTGGGCGAAGACCACCCTCTTTGGCGACGACAAAGATCGCGTCGTGCGCAAATCTAACGGCGCGCCGACCTACTTCGCCTCTGATGTCGCCTATATGCGTGACAAGTTCGAGCGTGGCTTCGACCGCGCCATTATCGTGCTTGGTCCCGACCATCATGGCTACATTGGGCGGCTGAAGGCCACAGCAGGTGTGCTCGGACATAAGCTGGACGACGTACATGTGCTGATGTACCAGCAGGTGAACATCAAGCAAGATGGCAAGTCGGTGCGCATGGGCAAGCGGCTCGGCAACGTCGTCACGCTCGACGAGCTGTACGATGAGGTAGGGGCGGACGTGACTCGCTACTTCTACCTCATGCGCTCGAACGATACCCACCTCGACTTCGATCTGGAGCTTGCCCGCAAGCAGACCGACGAGAATCCAGGGCTTTCGGTGCAGTACGCCCACGCGCGCGCTGCGGGTGTCCTGCGCAAGGCCGCCGAGCAGGGCTACACGGCTCCGGACTTCGAGCATGCCACTATTGAGGTTCTCCGGGACGATCCAGAGGCGGAACTGACGCACGAACTCAACCTCATCCGGCAAATACTCCGATTAGAAGAGGTCGTCGAGCATGTCGCACTCACGCTTGAGCCGCACCACATGACACGTTACGCGACGGAGTTGGCGGATAGCTTCCACCTTTTCTACGACAATTGCCCCGTCCTCAAGCAAGGCTCGGACGTGAAACGCGAGACACGCCTGGCGCGCCTGCTGCTGCTGCGCACGGCGCAATCCGCCTTGGCGCGCACGCTCGCGCTCATTGGTATGGACGCTCCAGAGCGCATGGAGCGTGAACCTGCGCCGGAAGCATGATCTGAGCGCAGAGCAGATGACCCCTTACCGAATTACCGGCAAGGGGTCATTACTATCAGGGAGCGAACGCTGGCCGCTACTTCGGCGTCCCAGTTGGCGCTGGCGTAGGAAGCGCCGTCGTCGTGATCGTGACGGACTCGATCTTGTCCTTGGGCTCGACCTTCTGCGCGACATCCAGCCCGGAGGTCACCTCGCCGAAAGCGGAGTATGTTGGGCTGAAGTACTGCGTGTTGTCACCAGTGTTGATGAAGAATTGGGCGCCGCCAGTGTCGGGTTTTCCCGTATTCGCCATTGCGACCACGCCCGGCGTGTAGCCGTTTTTCGCTGTCGTCAACTCATCAGGGATGGTGTAGCCAGGGTAGGTCTTGTTCGGATCGCCATCATCCTGCACCGAGCCACCCTGAATGAGTGACAACTGCGACGGATTCCCAGACGGATCAAGCGGGCTGGGCTTGCCAGGAGTCTCGACGCGCCAGAAGTAAGAGCCATTGTAATAGCCTTGCTTCGCCAGATAAACGAAGTTGTTGACGGTCTGCGGACTGTTCTTCGCGTCCAGGTGGATCACGATATCGCCCTTGGCCGTCTTGATCGTGGCCGTGTAATCCTTGGTCGGATCAAGCGTCATTGGCGGTTTATCGCACGTGTGCGTCGAGAGATTGCACTTGGCGACAAACGGCTTCGGCGCGAATGGGCCGAGATGGTTCGCGTATACCACCCATGCGCCAATTCCGATGGTCAGCAGCAGAACGAAAGAGATAGCCCACCGATATTGGCTCAGGAATCCGGCGAAACCAGTTGGCCGGTTTCGCCTGCGTTTTGCCGCTGGCGCGCGGCGCACAACTGGTTGCGCCGCCTCGGTCTGGTGCGCGCGCTGCACACGCGCGGCCTGGCGCGATTGCGCGCGCTTGGTAGCGGAGTTTGGCATGACGAAGGTCGCTCCCTCTGGACAAGACTCGCTCGATGCAGGAATACAGGTATCTCAGATCAAGTACGTCGAAGTGCGTTGGCATGTTCGCTGACACGCCAAAAGCGGCGCCAAGTCTCCTCAGGCGCGCCGCGTGCACAGCGTTCTGAGCGTATAATACGCTTGCGCCCCCTTGCGGTCAACAACCGGACCATTGGGGCTGGATACTACTCACTGGTGAAGGACACCGCATGCGTGAGCTTTCCGAGCGCTTACAATCCATCCTCGACTCGCTTCCCCACAAGCCTGGCATCTATCTGCACAAAGATGCCGAAGGCCATGTGCTCTACGTTGGGAAGGCGACCTCGCTGCACTCACGCGTGCGCTCTTACTTCGGCGATCCCAGTGAGCTTGGTCCCAAGAATCGCGCGCTCGTCGCCAAGATCGCGGACATCGACTATATCGTGGTCGGAAGCGAGATCGAGGCGCTCATACTCGAAAACGAATACATCAAGCAGTATCAGCCCAAATACAATGTGCGGCTGCGCGACGATAAGAACTACCCCTACATCAAAGTCTCGCTGACTGAGGATTTTCCGCGCGTCTATCGCGTGCGCGCCTTCAAGCGCGACGGCAACCGCTACTTCGGCCCCTATACCAATTCCGGCGCCGTCGATTCAACGCTGGACCTGATGAACAAGGTCTTCCCATTCCGCACCTGCCGCTACGACGCCTCGACCTGGGCGCCACCGCGTGGACAGGAGGATAATCCGCCACCGGGATGGAAGCTCAAGCGTCTGGACCGGCCCTGCACGCAATACTACATCCACCGCTGCAACGCCCCGTGCGTCGGACGCGCCAGCCGCGAGGAGTACGACGCCGTGATCCGTCAGGTTGTCCTCTTCTTG
>DATAOM010000094.1:0-2187 GCA_036265775.1 Ktedonobacterales bacterium
GGGCTGCCCTCGTACCTGATCGACATTGAGGGCGTGGGCATCGCGGCGCTCTTCAAGGAGCAGGCTAATGGCTCGACGAAGGTGAGCCTGCGCACGACCGCGCCCTACGACGCGGCGGCGATCTGCGCGCGCTACGGTGGCGGTGGGCATGTGCGCGCGGCGGGGTGCTCACTGGACATGGGCGTCGAGGATGCTGTGCGCGAGATGGTTCCCACGCTGGAGCGAGCGTTCGCCGAGCAAGCATAACGCTCGCCGTGGCGTGAATCCCTTCTCTTGGAGCAAAGAGGGTCAGGGATTGAGTCTGGAGCCTGTCTGTACCAACTCAGCGTATCTGTCCTTGCGTGTCCCCAGCGCTCTTGACGAGCGTACGAAGCGCGCCCTACACTTTCCTCATATGATTGTCTGACCGGTCAGACAATAGTGAGGAGTCAAACGCAATGGCGCGTGTGGCAAAGCCCGAAGACGCCGCCGAGATGCGCAAACGCCTGCTGCGTGGCGCGTACGCTGCTATCGCCGAGCATGGCTTCGGCGCGGTGACGCTGCAGGACGTCGCCGACCAGGCGGGCGTCTCGAAGGCGCTGGCGCTCTACTACTTCAAGAACAAGGAGCAATTACTCGTCGCGGTGATGGAGCGCATCGATGGCATTATCCGCGCGCGCGCCGCGCAGGCCATCAGCGACAACGCAAGCGAAGGGCCGCGAGCGCAGTTGTTAGCGTATCTGGGCGCGCTTACCCAGGGAGCGCAACGGCATCGCGACTTCTATCTTGTCTATCTCGACTTCCTGAGCGCCGGCTTGCGCAAAGTTGACATGCGCGCGAGCACTCTGAGATTCATCTTGGGCTGCGAGACGCTCGAGGAGGAGGTGGTAGCGCGCGGGGTCGCGGAAGGCGAGTTCCGCCGCGACCTGGAACCTGGCGAGGCGGCGGCTGTCGTCCGCGCGCTGATCGATGGCCTGAGCATCGAGTGGCTCTTTCGCGACGATGAGCCATTCGCACGCTTCTGCGAGCGGTTGCGCAGGGCAGTCTTTGGCTATCTGGGAGCATAGGCGCTCCATGCGCCATTAGACAAGGCAAACATCGTTCCACTTAAAGTGTTTCACCGCACAGAGAATGAGACGCCAGAGCATGGCAGAGGTGTCAGTATGATGACGTTTGAAGGAGTGGCGACAAGAGTCATTCTGGCGGACGGCGCCAGCGTGTGGATGCGTGACGCGCAGGGTGACGATTGGGCGGCGCTGCGCCAGATGTACCTTGGCCTCACGGACCGCACACGGTACCTGTACTTCTGCGCAGGCGTTCCTGCCAATGAGACCTGGGCGGAGCGTTTTGCGACGCTGGGGCAAGCCGATGGGCAGGTCTCCTACGCGCTTGTGGCCACCGTGGATGACGCCGTCGTCGGACTCGCGCGTTTCGATCGCGGCGCCGATGGCCAGTCTGCTGAGATCGGTCTGCTCCTCGCGGACGAATGGCAGTCGCGCGGCCTCGGTCGTATCGTGCTGAACCGGCTGACCGATGAGGCGCGTCGCCGCGCGATCGGTGTCTTCACGGGCCACGCGCTCTGGGAGAACCGGCGCATCCTGCGCCTCGTGCGCAGCGCGTTCCCGCACATGGATCTAGAGTGCTCGCAGGGCGACTGCGAACTCATCATGTACTTCGACTGACATTCTCCTCATCGTCAGGTTGGGCGTCGCTGGCGCTGTCGGTTGGGACGACAAGCTCGACATTGACCAGGCCAGCGCGGGCGCCAAAGTGAATTTCGTGTGGCCGCTGCTCCTCGCGCGCTGGCTTCGCGCGCGCCTCGACGATCAGCCTTGCCTCAGTGTGGGCGCTCATACGAGCGCCTGAAGATGAACTTCCCTTCTTTCGCGCCTCAAGCTTGGTACGAATCACCTGATCGGCGATGATGCCGAGTCCGTGGTCCTGGTCGCTCACGATGGCGTTGTATTCGCTGACCTCGAAGTCATCAACGTCGGCGATGAAGAGCGAGGTGATGCCGTGGGCCTTGAACATGTCGATGAGGGTCGGAACAAACAGACGGGTCTTATCCAGGATCGGAAAGCGATGGTGCAGTTGTGTCACATCGTCAAAGACCACTCGCTCAAATCTGCTGGCGGTCTTTGACTGCGGATCATGTGGATCGCCAATTATGCGCAGGACCTGATCAATGAAATCGTCAGCCGTGATATT
>DATAOM010000095.1:0-9919 GCA_036265775.1 Ktedonobacterales bacterium
GGCCAGCGTCCACATCGCGGCCAGACCTTCTCTGAACTGAGCGGCTCAATTCTTTCGGGCAAGTACCAGCCGCTCCGCGAAGTCTTGCCCGGCGTCGCGCCGCAGCTCGAGCGTATCGTCGGGCGGGCGATGGCGCGCGAGCTTTCCGACCGCTACGAGTCGGCGGCGGATCTATGGCGTGATCTACGCGCGTTTCAGACCGCCAGCGCGCCGGTCAGCGCCTCACAGGGGCCAGCGTCGCATGTCGAAGCGCCGCGCGTCGATCAGACCGGCGCGCCACAGCGCCAAGCATTCCGCCGCGTCAGTTTGAAGCCGCTCTCCAGCGACGAGACCGACGCCACCTGGCCACGCACACCTGATGATCGCCAGCGCTGACGCCGATTTTTTCGCAAGATTGGCATATTGGGGCGCCCACACGTATACTCCACGTATACTTCGTGCGTAGACTGATGGGCGAGATACATCGCCTTGAGCAATAGCAAGCATCAGCGGGGAAGATAGTCCCGCATACACCAGATAAGGGCAGGAGCGGCGAAGATGGCGCAGCAGACACAGACCCCTGGCGGGCAAAAGAAATCGTCCGGCGCGGCGCCGCCAGCGACTGCCTCCAGCAACGGCTTCCTGGGCGGGTTGCGCTCATTCTTTGCGCCAGCGCCACCAGCAAATGGCGCGTCCACGACGAAGGGTGGCAGCGCTGCGACTCCCGCTCGTCCAACGCTGAACCTGCGCAAGGTGATTACTGGTTTTCTTCTGCTGCTCGTCGGGGTCTACGCGATCCAGTTCCTCCTCTTGTTTCTCGACCTTCAGGTATTCAAGGGCAAGCTGCAAACAACTATCTTGGTCCAGGTGCCGCTCCTGGGACCGTTGAGCATCTTCTCGGCGCTGGCCCTGGCCTCGATGATCGGCCTCTACATTCTGCTCTACCGCCTCGACCTTCTGCCCCGCGCTAACCGCGCGACGGCCCAGGCGAGCGCCGCAAATGCCAATAATCGCGCACGCGCCGCTGCCACGAAGAAGCCTGTCGAAAAAAGCGCCACGGTCCGGCAGCCGGTCAGCGGGCCACATGACGACGAATATGAACAGGCGCGTCTGGCGCAACGCGCGCGACGCCGCCGCGACGCCCGCAAATAGCACAAGTTGCACGACTCGTGGGGCGTGGTAGAATCGCTCTCTACAGCGGCGAACGCGATCACCGAACGAGAAGCTCACCACATGGAGGATAGTGTGGCTGAAATCGACACAAAGGCCGTGAGACAGCGGCTGGAGGGCGAAAAAACACGCCTGGAACGCGATATCTATGAGCGCACGCAGGGCGACGAGGCGACCCAGACGGTTGACCCGGTGACGGAGATCAGCGGGCCAGGTGTTGAGGACGCCGACGATGCCGACGCGCTTTCTGATAACGAGCGCAACCAGGGCATCGTGGATGCGGAGCGCGAGACGCTCGCGCAGATCAACGCGGCGCTCCAGCGGCTCGACGAGGGCAAGTATGGCATCTGCGCGCGCTGTGGCAAGCCTATCCCGCCGCGCCGGCTCGAAGCGGTCCCGTACGCGACACTGTGCGTCGAGGATCAGGCGCTGGCCGAGCATGAAGCTGGAGGTCGGTGAGACGCTATGACGACGGCCAGAAAACGCGATCTCATCATGATCCTCGCCGGACTGTTCGTAATTGTCCTCGACCAGTTGACCAAGAGTTGGGTCGTGCAGTTTTTCGTCGTACCCAATAGTAGGGACCCTATCCCGCTCCTCGGCCCGTTCCTGGAGCTGGCCTATGTGCGCAACTCTGGCGTCGCGTTCAGCCTGCTCTCAAGTGACTCGATCAAGTTCCTCTTCATCGCGCTCGCCATCGCCGTTATCGGCTATCTCTACTGGCGCAACCGCGAGAACGGCTCGCTGCTACTCAAGTTCTCGTTTGGCCTCGTCGTCGGCGGCGCGCTCGGCAACCTGATCGACCGCTTCCGGCTGGGCTATGTGATCGACTTCATCCACTTCCACATCCCCAACGTCTTTGAGTTCGCCGTCTTCAACATCGCCGACAGCGCGATCTCCATTGGCGTCGTGTTGCTCGCGTTTCTTCTCTGGCAGGGAAGCGCAGGTGAGGCGAAAGAGCAGGGTAAGGCAGTTCCATCAGTGGTAGCCACGGACCCACCCTCGTCATCATCACCATCCGTTCCGCGTGTTCGGCGGCGCATCACCGGCGAGTGATAGTAACCTAACCCCTTGCCCCTTCTCTGGGGGGAAGGGGAACCATACATGAGACTGGTTGCCGGGCGTCACCCCTCCCCTGCGAGGGGTTGGGGGAGAGGTCCCTCTGTTGACGCTGGAATCCAGTCCCCACACATACAGCCACCAAACTATGCAGCAGAATGACCTCAACGGCTTAGATCTCGTCGTCCCTGACGACCTCGCGGGCCAACGGCTCGACCGTGCGCTCGCCAGCGTGACGGGCCTCTCGCGCACGCGCATCCAGGAGGCGATCAAAGGGGGCTCAGCGCAGGTAGATGGGAAGCCAGCGCGCGCCAGCCAGATCCTTGAGGCGGGGCAGCGGGTCACCATGGCATGGGAAGCGACGATGGTCGCCAGCAGTCTCGCTGGCGAGGCTCCTGCGGCGGACGCCATCCCGTTACCCATCCTCTATGAGGACGATTCTCTGCTAGTGGTGGATAAGCCCGCCGGCATGGTGACGCATCCCGCGCCGGGCCACTCGTCGGGCACGCTGGTCAATGCGCTGCTGGCCCACGCGCCGGAGCTTGCCGGTGTGGGAGATCGCGCGCGCCCCGGCATCGTCCACCGGCTGGACAAGGATACGTCTGGGCTGCTGGTGGTAGCCAAAGACCCGGCGACGCACGCCGCGCTGGCGCAGCAGATGAAGGACCGGGCGATGGTCAAGCGCTACCTTGCGCTGGTCGAGGGCGCGATGCCAACCGCCGAGGGCGTCATCGACGCGCCGATCGGACGCGATCCACGCCAGCGCCTGCGTATGGGGCTGCTCAGCGTGGCGAGTGGTGGCCGCGAGGCGCGCACGCGCTTTCGCACGCTGGAGGAACATGGCGGGCGCTCGTTACTGGAAGTGCAACTGGAGACGGGACGCACGCACCAGATACGCGTGCATCTGGCCGCTGTGCATCATCCAGTCGTCGGCGATCCTGTCTATGGCCGCGCCCAGCGCCCGCTGCCGCCACGCCAGTTCCTGCACGCCGCCCATCTCGAATTTCGCCATCCCACGACCGGCGAGTGGCTGACATTCGACGCGCCGCTGCCAGATGACCTCGCGGCGTTCCTTGCCACCTGGCGAGCGGGAAGCGCCCAATAGGCGACACGGCGCTTGCGCGCGGATAGGCGCTCCCGTGCTACAATCTAGCCGCCTGAATCCAGAGACCTCTCCCCCAGCCCCTCCCCTAAAGAGGGAGGGGAGCCAGAGCCGTAGCGCCCGTTGTATATCTCGCCGCTTGGCGGAATCGTTCGCGCGTGGTTCCCCCTTCCTTCGCAGGGAAGGGGGTCAGGGGGTTAGGTCCAATCCCTGTATCGCACAACAGAAATGGACGTCATAGACGATGCGCGCCGAGATCCTGTCGGTCGGCACCGAGTTGTTGCTGGGCCACATCACCGATACCAACGCGACCTACCTGGCGCAGCAGCTTGCCGGCCTCGGCATTGACCTGCTCTACGTCTCGACCATCGGCGACAACCTGGGGCGGCTGACCGAGGCGGTGCGCCGTGGTCATGAGCGCTCCGATCTGGTCGTCATGACGGGCGGGCTAGGGCCAACCGAGGATGATCTGACGCGCGAGGCCATCGCCGCCACGCTGGGCGAGACACCAACCGTAGATGAAGAATACGTGGTCAAGCTGCGCGACTTCTTCGCCAGCCGCGGCATCGAGATGCCCGAGCGCAACGTCAAACAGGCATGGACGCTGCCCTCGGTGACGATCCTGGCGAATCCGCGGGGCACCGCCCCGGGCTGGTGGGCCGAGCGCGACGGCAGGGTCATCGTCGCGATGCCAGGCGTGCCGCACGAGATGACGCGCATGTGGGAGCATGAGGTCGCGCCGAAGCTGCGCGCGCGTAGCGACGCCGCGCTCTACACCCGCATCCTGCGTGTCGCGGGGCTGGGCGAATCCACCGTCGAGGAGCGGCTTGGCGCGCTCGTCCGCGAGACAAACCCGACCGTGGCCACCTACGCCAAGCGCGACGCGGTAGACGTGCGCGTGACGGCGAAGGCGGCGACCGAGGAGGATGCGCGCGCGCTGGTGGATCAAATGGATGCGCGCGTCCGTGGCGAGTTGGGCGAGAGCGTCTTTGGGATCGATAGCGAGACGTTGTCGAGCGTCGCGCTCAAGCTCATGACCGAGCGCAAGCTCTTCCTGGGGACGATGGAGTCCTGCACGGGTGGGCTGCTGGCAAGCCTGCTGACCGACACCCCCGGCGTCTCGACGATGTTTCGCGGCGGTCTCGTCTCCTACGCGACCGACCTGAAAGAGGAGTGGGGCGTCCCGCGTGAGGTGGTCGAGCGGCACGGCGTGATCTCCGTCGAGACGGCGCGCGCGATGGCCCAGGCGGCCCGCGAGCGGCTACATGCCGATATCGGCGTCGGTGTGACGGGCGTGGCGGGACCGGATAAGCAGGAAGACAAGCCCGTTGGCACGGTCCATATCGCGGTGGCCTCAGCGGATTGGATGCGAGACACGAGCCAGCGCTTCAACGGCGGGCGCGCCGAGATCAAGTGGCGCGCAGCGCAGACGGCGCTCAACCTGCTGCGGCTGAGTTTGCTGCGGGAATGGTAACGAAAATAGTGACGATACTGGCAAATGGCGCCGCTCGTTTCTAGACACTGGAACCATATTCAACCTCATCATCCGTTACGTCTCGATGGTGTGAGAAACGTCTAGCCCGCATGCTCATCGCTGTCTGCGTCTGCGACCGCGGCTCCAGCATCGCCACACGCTCGCGCACGTCATCTCCTTTATCGTGACCAGCCATTGATACAGCGCTCGCCGTTTTGCGCATGGATGCCGTGGGTGTGAGGAGGCGCAGGTTGAGGGACGACGCATCCGGTTGGGACAGTGAATCACCAGGCCCGCCTACAGCGATCTCTCGTTATCTCCAGCGTATCCGCCACAGCATGCTCGCGTTGTCCTGGGTCGCGCGTGTGTGCCTCGTCGTGTGGGCGCTTGCTGGCCTCTACGGACTGTATCAGTTTGTTGGCGACGCGGCCGCCGCCACAAGGACGCTGTCTGTTGATGAACAGACGCGGCGAACCACGACGTGGGCGCCAATCTATGGCTTTGGTCAGGCATGCGCGTCTCAACTTCTACCGCAATCGCGCGTCGTTCTAATAGATCCCACTGGGCTGACGGCTTCTTCGTCAGCCGCCTCAGCGGCCTCTGCCGGCTATGGTCAGGCGCCCGATGTTGATGTCTTCAACGCGCCTGCTTTTGTGTACACCGTGTATCCACGCAAGGTCACGCCGCTCGGTCATGCGCCGACGCAACAGGAGCTGCAGGCTCTCGTCCCAGACTACTGGGCCGTCTGGCGGCAGACGGCCTTTCGACCCGATAGCGCGCGGAGCGAGGCGAGCAGCGCGGAAGACAGCCTTGCCGCGCTGACGGGTGGGCAAAAGGTCTGCGCCTATACCGATGCGCAAGGAAACACTGGCGACATCTTCGCGGCCTCGCCACGCGCGCGCGCAGCGTTCGCATCCGCTGGTCAGGCGCCGCTGCTCGCCAGCCCGCAGCAGATTGAGACGAGCGTGACGGCGCCGTTCGCGTCCTGGGGAGCCTATTGGCGCGCCCTGCTCGGTTTGGCCAGCCTCTGGATCATTGGGGTCATCGCGCTGCGTCTGCTCCTGGTCGGCGCCGTGCGATGGCGCGTGATAGCCGCCCTTGCCTTGCCTGTTGGCGGCCTTTTTGCGGCGTTAGAACTGCTTGTATTTTCGCTTCTCCAGATTCCCTGGTCAGGGCCGCTGCTGGCGCTTCCATGGCTCCTCCTCGGCGCGCTGGAGATCTTCAACTACTTTCGCAGATACGGGCGCAGTGGTCTCCCGCGATGGAACGTGGAAACGCTTTCGCGTCTACGGCCCCACCTTGCGCTTGACGAGTACATCGCGCTTGCTGTCCTGGCGGTCATCACTCTGATTGTGATCGGCGTCTCCACGATAGAGCTGCCGTATAGCGACGGCTTCCAGATGTACTACTTCAAAGCGATGGCGTACTTCACCGACCAGAACGCGACGTCCTATTACGCCATGGCGAAAAACCTCTCCTACACCATTCCCGCCCACCCGCCACTGATCCCGCTCGACATCACCTGGCTCTCTCTGTTTATCGGACGCGTGGATGAGCATAGCTCGTTGTTGCTCTGGCCCGCGCTGTGGATCTCACTGCTTGCCATCTGCTTTCTCTTCGCGCGAGCGCTAAGCTCACGCCGCATCGTCATCTGGGTCACGCTCTCACTCGCGCTGTTCGGACTGGTCACATCGGGCGCGATGCGGGGAGGCTTTACCGACATGCCCCTCGCCGTCTACATCGTCGTCTTCTGCTTCGTTCTCCTGCTCTGGGCGCAGTCGCTCAGTCAAACCCTGCGCCTGGCGGTAACCGCTGGACTGCTCCTGGGAGCGATGGCGCTGACCAAAGAGGAGGGATTTATCGCGGCGCTGGTGGCGCTCGTCGTCCTCGTCGCGATCATCACGGCGCAGTGGCGGCTCAATCGCTGGAGCTGGCCGGAGGTCGCGCTACGATTTCGGTCTGTAGGCGTCATCGCGGCGGTAGGGGTATTGACCATCCTTCCCTGGCTCGTCCTGCGTTGGCGTTATCCCCTCCCCGAACTGCTCGTCAGCCTGGGTGATATGGGGGTCGTGGCGCTGATTGAACGACTGATCATGGCTGCGGTGGGTCTTGCGCTGAGGGCGCTGGTGTTTTGGGCGCCTGCCGTCCTTCTCGCTATTCTCTGGATCATCACACGCGGGCGTACATTCGCCTGGCGGGAGGCTGTGTCGCTGCTGATCCTGCCGTTTATGGGCGCGCTCATCCTGCTCATGCTCATGGCCGACGTGGCGGGAATGGCAGTCAACGCGAGCGCGATCAGCGATGAGATCATGCACACCGCCACGCGCCTGCTCATGCAGTTGACTCCCCTCATCTTCGTGATTTCAGCAGCGTTTTGGGCAGGCCTGCTCAGGCAGGAACGCGCGCCGGTCGCGGCGAAGGCCGCTGCACAGAGTTCCTAGCGGCCAAATGGATAGAGGACGCCCCCAATCATCCACCGAGATTGGGGGCGCTCCATGCAATCAAGAATCCCGCGAGTATCCTGCATCAGGTGTGGGGGAGCGTGTCACTGCTGGCTGATAATGCTGAAGTCGCGCGCCATGGGTGGATCATAAATCCCCGTCATGCGGATCTTCACCTGACGCGTACCGGCCGGCACAGGCGTCAGGAAGTTATTCCACTGTTCGTCGCGTGTCTCGTCGGGGTTCTGACTGGGCATAACCGCCGGCTGATAGGTGGCGCCGCCGTCAAAGCTTACCTCCACCTTGCCTATCGCCGCGAACTTGAGATAGGCACCTTTCGGAGCCGGGGCGGCGAAGCTCACAACGCCGGCTGAGCCGGAGACGACGCGGTTGTCGGTCGGCTTCGCCATGTAGTAGGAAACCGCGTTGCTGATGCCGAAGTTGCTCCAGTGCCACGTGTCGCCCGTGCAAGTTGGCTGGTCGAGCATCGGGCCTTCGGCGCATTTTTGCGCGTTGTAGGAGTGGTGCGCAAACTGCGCAACGCCGCGTGTGAAGTCCAGCGGATGGGGGAATGTGCCTTTCAGGAGGACCGTGCCAGCGCCAACCGGCGCGTTAGGCGCGACACGGAACAGATAGCTATGGCTGTCAAAGGTGAATTCGAAAGGCGTGCGCGTCGCCTTGCTATCCTGGATGCCCGTCTGATCGTTGAACAGCGGCCACTCTTCGTTGATGCGTTGCCAGTCGAAGGTATTGGCGCCCTGCTCCATGAGCCACTGCGTGCCATCGTTGAAGCTCCCCTGCTCCAACTGGATGAAATCATATGGCATGCCATGGAGGTCCACGCCGCCGATATTGAACGGCAACGCAAGCTGCTTATCGAACGGCGTGAGGCTGAGGGTCAACCAGTCCCGCTTGCTCGTCCGAAAGGTGCTGACGCTCCATGAGATCGTGACGGGTCCGTTCGCCCAATCCGCCAACTGGTCAGGTGTCAGGACGATCTCGCCGTAGCCGTCGTTGAGGATGCTCGTCATCACGTGGTCATGGCAGATGAATACCGCGTCTTGCCATCCAGAGATCTGATGCTGCGCCGGGGGCGGACCGCAATCCGCGCCGTGATCGGCCAGATGCGGGTCGTTGCCCACATCATAGCCGTTGCGCGTATGCACCTGGATGTCAAAGTCGGAGCCTCCGTCCCAGCGCTGTGGAGTGGTGGGCATGCCCAGCGCCATGCTATCCGACCACGAACCGCTGGTTCCAGGCTGCTGGGTGGGTTGCGTTGGAGCGGTCGCTGTGGCGTTCGCCGTCGCGGTCGACTGTGGATCTTGCGCAGTGGAACTAGGCGTCGCCTGCCCGCTCCCTGGGGTGGTAGTCCCCACGGGACCGCCTTGTGTCGGCGCGCAACTGGAAAGGGCGTAGGCCGCGATCGCGACTGTCAGGATCGGCCCGGCCCACCAATGAAAAGACAGCGCTCGTCGTACCAGTGCGCTCATGAGCGGCCCCCTATCCTTTCGAGGATTCGAAACACGACTCAACCCACTCCTCACCACTCCCCACACCTCAGGCCACTTGCGCGGGCGGGCGCCTGCGAAGCGAACTATGAGCGTGTTTTCATGCGGGGGCATATCCGACGCCGCCGAATGGCGCTCGTCCCTGATCCCTCTACAAGACGAACGAACAGCGGCGCCAGGAGTTATCTGCGCGGATTTGGCTGGACGGACGAGCGCTCCGGGTCCCTTTGACCGAGCGCTTCTACGATCTGACCCGCGCAGACGCGCCCTTGAGAACATCCCCAACAGTGATGTCACACTACACCCCAGAGGCGCCACCTGAAGCACATGCAAAACGGAGCGGCGTAACCGTCAAAGCCGTCAGCACGCTCTCTATGCGAACTCCCGCCTCAAGCAGGTTTCGGCGGAGCAGGCAATGCGCATATGTCTTAGGAGATAGAACTGACCGTGAGCCATGACCTATGAGCTATGACCTAAAACCGCAACGAGCTTTAGCCCGCTGCAAGCCACGGGCCTTCAGCCCCACTGGTTAGCTGTGTGAGGGCTTTAGCCAGACTTCTGGCCCTTACCGATTTCCTGCCGATCAGGCAGAATAGGTAGCTATGGAACAGCAAGCGGTGCGCAAGACCTTCAAGTACAAACTCAACCCCACCTCTCAACAGGAGCGGGAGCTTAAGCAGGTGCTTGGGTTGTGCCGCTCCCTCTACAACACGGCGCTTGAGCAACGCATCGTCGCCTATCAGCGGCGTCACGTCTCCGTCTCGCGCTATCAGCAGGAAGCGGAGTTGAAGGATATTCGCGCCAACATGCCGGAATACGCGGCGATTCATAGCCACGTCCTGCAGGATGTGCTGGCGCGACTCGACAAGACGTATCAGGCGTTCTTTCGCCGACTGAAGGCAGGCGAGAAGGCGGGCTTTCCTCGCTATAAGCCGGCCACCAGGTATAGCAGCGTCACCTACAAAGAGTTTGGCAACGGGGCTGCGCTCGACAATGGCTTCCTGGTCTTGTCGAAAATTGGGCGAATCGCAGTGCGGTGGAGCCGCTCCTTGGAGGGTACACCCAAGACCGTCACGATCAGCTGTGAAGCGGACGGGTGGTACGTCTGTTTCTCCTGCGCCGATGTGCCAGTGCAACCCCTTCCCGCCACTGGACAGGAAACCGGCATCGACCTGGGTATTGAAGC
>DATAOM010000096.1:0-11605 GCA_036265775.1 Ktedonobacterales bacterium
TATCTATATGCAGGGCGCGGAAGCGTTCCACCTGCTCGGCCATCTCGCTGACAAGCTGGAAGTCGTAATGCAGCGTGGGCGCGAGCGTCCGCATCGTCACGGCGCCCTGCCTGGCTGTCTTGTCTTCCTGCTTCATCCCCTGGCGCGTGAACGCCTCCAGCAGCCAGCGCGGCATGACCCGGAGAAACGATGGCCCCATCTGCGCGCCGAGCATGCCACTGACGAGCGCCGCTGGGATAGCGCCTTCGGCAATCTCACGATCGTAGCGCGGCAGGAACGCGGTCGAGATCGAGTGGTTGACGATCAGCGCCGGTTCGTAGACGGCGACCTTCTGAATTACTGGCAGAGTTAGCGCCGCTTGGAGCGCGATCAGACCGCCCGCGCTGACGCCGAAGACTCGCTGAGAGCCAGCCTTGGTCAGCAGCGCGTCCAGGTCTTCGACCTCACGCTGCATGCTGTAGCTAGGGCCATATGGGCCACTCATACCACGGCCGCGCCGATCTGGCAGGTAGACCGTGAAGCTGCCAGCTAACGCCTCGGCGAGCTGCATGTGGCTTTTTGCCGATTCCATCGCGCCGTGCAGCGCCACGATCCCTGGGCCATGCCCAAGCTGGCGGTAGCCGATGGTGGTTCCGTCCCTGGACGTGACAGAGCCTGTGGTGTAAGGCTCCTGCGTGGTTGATTGCGTCGCTCCGGTGATGTTCGCGTTCATCTGCTGGTATCCCTTCGTATGTGTAGCTATGACCCCTGTTTGCGCCAGCAGGCGCAGCGGCCATTCCAACCTGGATGCGACTATTCCTCCCTGTCAGTCGCTGTTTCTTTATCCCCGGCAGGCTCGTTGCGCTCCTGATCGCGCTCCTGATCGTTCCGGGACCGCCAGAACTCCGCCCACTCCTCGACGCCCTCCAGCGATCCCGACGCAATCTCTTCGAGGATCTCTCGTGTCCAGGCAAGCTCTGCCTCGCGCATCGCCAGCGCATACTCGCTCTCGATCACGAAGATGCGCGGCAAACCACGCTCGTGAACGAGTTGCAATGTGGAACGCATCTGCGAGATCAGCAGTTCCAGGTTGATGCAACGTTGTGTGAGGAGGGCAGCGACATCCTCAGGTGGCAGGACGCCGACGAGCGAGAGACCCGCCTCGAAGCGCGTGTACTCTTTGGCCGGTCTGCTGAGCAGCTCGCTCACCCAATCGATCAGCTCCATGCGCCCCGCGTCAGTGAGGCGGTAGACGGTGCGTTCGGGACGACGGCCCTCGCGCTCAGTCTCCTGCGCGACGATCAACCCATGCTGCTGTAGCGCTTCGACGACTGTGTAGAGCGAGCCGTAGTTGAGCTTGATGCTCTGATCCTTGCCGCGCTCGCGCATCGTCGTCGCCATCTCGTAGGGATGCATCGGGCGCTCGAACAAACATGCCAGCGCCGCCAGCGCCAATGGATTGCTCACTTGGCGTTTCGTCATCTCTTGCTCCTTCGCTTATATCCAATCTGTATTATTCGACCGCGTTCACTCTACGTCAAATACACTACTACGAGTATATAGAACAGGATATACGTTTGTCAAGGGCGAGGCTGGAGATATTTGACACGGGTGGTGAAAAATGTCACGTGGCGCTCATTGTGAGCGAGTGGGGAATGTCCTACTTGCGCCCGTCGCTTCCCATGGCGCACAATAAACCGGATGCGCGGCGCGCTGGATTGCCGCGCGAACTATGACTAGGGTTGGGAGAGTATGTCAGACACGAACGAGACACGCGATGTGATCGCCACGCTGCAAGCGCGTGGCCTGGTGAGCCAGATTACCGAGAGCGGGCTGGATGAGGCCCTCGCAACCGGGTCGCTCACCGTCTATTGCGGTTTCGACGCGAGCTACCCCAGCCTGCAGATCGGCAACCTCGTCCCGATGATGGCGCTGGCGCACTTTCAGCGCGCAGGCCACCGGCCCATCGTCGTCGTCGGCGCTGGCACCGGCATGATCGGCGACCCCAGCGGCAAGTCATCTGAGCGCAACCTGCTCTCCATGGAGCAGGTCGTCGCCAACGCCGCCGTCGCGCGCCGCCAGCTCGAGCGCTACCTCGACTTCAGCGGCGCGCACGCCGCGCTGATGGTCAACAACCTGGACTGGCTCGCAAAGGTGACGCTGATCGAATACCTGCGCGACATCGGCAAGCACTTCAGCGTGAATGCGATGATGGCCAAGGAGTCGGTGCGCGCGCGGCTGGAGAGCGATTCGGGCATCTCCTACACCGAGTTCAGCTACATGATCGTCCAGGCGATTGACTACCTGCGCCTGTATGAGGACCAGGGCTGCACGATCCAGATCGGCGGACACGACCAGTGGGGCAACCTCACCGCCGGGGTGGACCTGATTCGCCGCGTCCACGGCGTCCACGTCCACGCGATGACGGTCCCGTTGATCACGTCGGCGAGCGGCGCGAAGTTCGGCAAGAGTGAGGGCAATGCGCTCTACCTCGATCCAGAGCTGACGACGCCCTACCAGCTCTACCAGTACTGGATCAATACCGACGACCGCGATGTGGGACGCTATCTGCGCATCTTCACCTTTCTGCCGCTCGACGAGATCGCCGAGGTCGAGCAGAAACAGATGGAGAACCCAGCCAGCCGCAGCGGGCAGAAGCTGCTTGCCTTCGAGATCACTCGCCTGATCCACGGCGAGCAGGTCGCGCGCGAGGTCGCCTCCGCTTCCGGCGCACTCTTTGGCGAGGGCGTCGCGCAGCTCACGCCGGAGGCGCTGCCGCATCTGGAGAAAGCGATTCCGACGGCAGCGCTATCAGAGGAAGCGTTCTCGCAGCCACTGGTGGAGACGCTGGTGGAGGTGGAGGCGCAGCCTTCGAAGGGCGCGGCGCGGCGGCTGATGCAGCAGGGCGGCGTCTACGTTAACGACCAACGCTGGAGCGACGCCGAGCGTGCATTGAGCCATGATGACTTGCTCTTCGGGCGCGCGGTCCTGGTGCGCATCGGCAAGAACAAGTATCACCTGCTGCTGGCCGGGAAGTGAGCGGTATGCGCGCTTTTCGCCATGTGGATGTCTTCACGCGCGCGCCGTTCTCCGGCAACGGGCTGACCGTCTTTCCGGAGAGCGACGGCTTGAGCGCGGCGCAGATGCAGCGCGTCACGCAGGAGATGCGCCAGTTCGAGTCCATCTTCCTCGTCGCGACTGAGGATGCGCATGAGGCCGTCGCGCGCGTCTTCACTGTCGAGGAGGAGTTGGATTTCGCCGGACATCCGGTCCTCGGCGCGGCGTGCGTTTTGCATGAGCGTCTGGCAGGAGCGGGCGAGCGTGAGACGTGGCGCATCCGGCTGAACCGCAGCATCGCGCCGGTTACGACCGTGCGTCGCGAGGGGTGGTACAGCGCGACGATGGAGCAGGGCGCGCCAGTCTTTGGCGAGATCGCCTCGCCGGAGCTGCGCGCCGAGTACGCAGCCGCGCTGAGCCTGACAATAGACGATCTGGACGAGGCGCTGCCGTTGCAGATGGTCTCCACCGGTCTGCCCTACCTGCTCGTTCCAGTGCGAACCGGCCTGGAACGCGCCTGCATCGCGCATCCTGCCTTCGAGGCGCTGCTGGGGCGGATCGGCGCGAAGTTCGTCTATGTCTTCGATCCACAGGCGCGCGAGGGGCGCACCTGGGACAACGCCGGACTCGTCGAGGATGTGGCGACGGGCAGCGCCGCAGGTCCCACCGTCGCGTACCTCGTCCGCTATGGCCTCGCGCAGCCGGAGACTGAAATTATCCTGGCCCAGGGGCGCTTTGTCGGGCGGCCCAGCCAGATTCTGGCGCGTGTCGCGGGAACAGCCGAGGCGATCACTGGGGTGTCTGTCGGTGGCGATGTCTGCATGGTCGGCGGTGGCGAGATCGTTGAGCCGACTGAGGTATAGTCGCAATGACGACGCTCTTTCTCGTGCGCCACGGCGAGAACTTGGCCAATATCACCAAGGAGTTCTCGTATCGCGCGGTGGATTATCCGTTGACGCCAAAGGGTATCTTGCAGGCCGAGCAGACAGCGGAATATTTCGCGGACGGGAGCATAGACGCCATCTATACCTCGCCCTTGTTGCGCGCTCGCCAGACGGCGGAGATTCTTACGCGGCGGATAGCAGTTCCCGTTCATCTGCGTGAGGAATTGCGAGAGATCAACGTCGGCTCGCTGGAGGGCGCCTCGACTCCTGAGAACTGGGCGCTCTATCACCGCATCAGCGCAGCGTGGTATGCGGGTCAGGCTGAGGTTGCGTTCCCCGATGGCGAGGACTTGCGCATGGTCGCGGCGCGTTTTCTGAGCTGTGTCGGCGAGGTTGTCGCAACGCATCTCAGCGGTTCTGCTGTGATCGTTGGGCATGGTGGCGTCTATACAGCGTGCATCGCGCTCCTCTGCCTAGAGATCGACCTGCCCACGTTACTTACCCAGCCCAACCACAATTGCTCGATCACCAAGGTGGAGGCCGCGCTTACGGAGGATGGGCGTGTACAGGGTGTTCTGCGCGAGTGGGCGGCATGTGGCCACCTGCATGGCGTCGCAGCCGAACTCATCCCGGCGCTCCCAGACGACTCCTCATAGTCTCGGCGCGCAATGAGCGCTGACCATCTGCTTACTAGCGGCGCTTTCACGATAGCGGCGAACGATCAGGCGCCATCTTCGGTAGTGGCAGGCGTTGCGCCGCCCCACTGCGCGACGAGACCGCGAATGGTGGCGAGCATATCGAAACGGAACGGGACACGCAGTTCGCCACAGTACCACTGCGCGAGGCCAAGGATCTCTGTGGAGAAGCCAAGATCCTGCACGAGCGCGACAATATCTTCTGTCGCGGTCGCCGCCAGCTCCTGGTAGCCGCGAGCGCGCATCTCGAGCCAGGATTGCGCGGAGAGCGCCATCAGCAACTGATGTGTGGCGCTGCGGTAGTGGCGATCAATGGCGATGCGGCTGGCGTCCACCACGCGCCCATGCGGAGGAATGCGCACGCCATAGGCTTCTTCAGTAGGCAGGAGCCGCCCTGGCTGCGGAAAGACGAGCCGGATCGTTCCCGCCAGCGTCTCGCCGTCCCATGCGCCGAGATGGAGCGCCTCGTCGTCGAAGGGATCATGCTCCTGTCCATCGGGCATGCTCGCCGCCTCAGCCCAGCCATGCTCGACAACCACTGCGTGGCGCAGGCGCAGAATCGCCTCGCGGGTTTCAGTCGTCGTCGCGGTTCGCAACTGGAACGGGGCGACCGCGCGCACCAACTGGGCCGCCAGGAGGTCGCCCGCGCGATACAGCGATTCTTCGTCGGCCTCCGCCGCCATCTCGCGCGTCCTTCTGTTGCTCAGCGCTGATTTGCTCCTACGCGAGCGTTGCGCCATAGCTCAAGCCCCATCCAGACATACCAGACGGTCGCCAGCCCGACGCCCAGCACGGCGACGAGGATGTTGAGCAGCGCGCTGTTCAGCTGAATCACGGAAATGGGCGTGAGGCAGTAGAGGACGCCGACGACGAGGCCAAAGTATGCCAGCCAGCGGAATCGTTGATTCCTCAGCGCCAGCGCGCTCGCCACCACAATCCAGATGCCAACAGCGGTGAACTGCCACAAGCTGTAGAGGTCCAGGGAGCTACGCCAGATAGGCGCCAAGACGGCCTTGGTAGAGGCGTCGCCGGCGACATAGGCGTCGGCGATCTTAGGCAGGCGCGCGGCCTCGACCAGGTGGCTGACGGCGGAGACGGCATATCCCACCGTGGCGAGCGTCGCGGCCCAGCGAAGCAAGCCGTTTTCGCGCGAGCCAACGAGCGCGGAGACCGCTGGGACGACGGCGAGTCCGATCACGCCGACGAGCGCGAGCAAGATGAACTCTAGCGGCAGCAAACCAGGATCGTGATGATACGCGGGCAACAATTGCGCGCCAGGCGCGCCAACGCGGAGATTGGCGGGAAGAAGCAGATAGACTATCGCCGCCAGCGCCTGGATCGCGGCGACGGCGAACGCGGCGATGGCGCCGAATCCGGGGAGAGTGAGCTGCGCAGGTAAGTCACGGCTCTTCATTACCCATGCCTCCACATCAAATGGCGTAGTCAATCAACGGGAGTTTAGGGTACTATACCGTGTGATCAGAGGAGCGTCAATATCGGCGTATGCGGCATTCAGTCGCCTCATTCCACAGCGCAATCCTCCTGCTGTCACTCCTCCACAGGCTCCAGGTCTACCGCTCCCCACTCCTCGTCCATGATCTCGATGCCCTGCTTGCCTTTGAAGAGGTGGCGCGCGTGCTCGTTGAGGCGCGGGGCGTAGCGCTTGTCGTCGAAGAGGTCTTCATACGTGCCCATATCGTGCAGCGCAAAGCCTGCCTCGTCGGCCATAAAGACATCGAAGCCGGGATACATGACAGCAGCGTAGGGCAGATCGTCGGTATCGATCACCAGCACGGGATATTCGCCCAGGGAATCGGGCGCATCGGTGACGGCGTAGATGCGCCGCGAGTCTGATCCGCCCGGCAGCAGGAAACACTCATCCAGCCGCGCACCCAGTGGCTCATACATGCCACCCCATAACTCGTCGAATTCGTCGGTCACGATCTGATCGATCCGGCGCGGGGTGAAGGTAGGTGGCTCTACTGGTGTGGTGGGTAACGCGAACCAGCCGAGATCGGCCAGCCACGAGGCGTCGAAGGCCAGCCAGCGCTTGAGGCTCGACGGCAGCGGCCTCCCGCTAGGAAAGGTGAGGCGCTCAATCACTTCCTGCGCGAGCGGCTTGGGGTCGGGCAGCGGACGGTCGCCACAGAAGCCGGAGATACAGGTGGGATCAGCCTGCACCCGTTCGATCACGAGGTCGATCAACTCCACACCCTGCGCCTGCACATCCGACTTTTTCTTCGCCATGCTGTTGCTCCTCTTGGCACTTGTATGCGCTCCCATCGTTCACCCATTGGTTCTTTGCGCGCCAGCCTATCACGGAAGCCACCGTCATGAAATGGTCGTTTCGCAGAAGCAGTCTTCATAGAAACATCCTTGTCTCTCCATCTAAGGAGGCGTTGAATCATGTGGTAGCGCGGCATGCTACACTGCGCGGAGAAGCGAGCCGCAACAGAGGGAGACGCAGCATGAGCGATGATGAGGACGGAAGCCTCGTCGCTCATGGGCGCGCGCTTTATGACGAAGAAAAATACGCCGAGGCGCTGCCTCTCTTTCAGACGGCGACCATCGTAGACCCTGATTCTTTTGACGCATGGAACCACCTTGCCTATACCCTGCTTCGCCTCAAGCATCCTGAAGCCGCTAAGGAGGCATTCGAGCGCGCCATTGCGCTAGATCCAGAGAATAGAAACGCCCAAGATGGACTGGGTGATGCGCTTACCGAGCTTGGGCGCGATGAAGATGCGCTCGCCGCTTATGAGTCAGTTGTCCGTCTCGATTCTGATTGGGCCCCTGGTTGGGCCGACAAAGGCAAGGCGCTCTGCAATCTAAAGCGGTACGATGAGGCGCTCCTGGCGCTTGAACGCGCGCTCAGCCTTGACACTGAAAGTGTGTATGCGTGGAATTGGAAGCTTACGACGCTGATACATCTGAAGCGGTGGGAAGACGCCCTTGTTGCTGCGGACCAGGCGCTACACATCGCGCCAGACGACTCCTACGCCTGGAGAATTAAGGGCGATGCGCTGCTGAATCTAGATCGCGAAGAAGAGGCGTTGTCGGCATATGAGCAGGCGCTTGGGCAGGATGCTGCGGATGATTCCGCCTGGTATGGTAAAGGGCAAGCGCTCTTTGAGCTTCGACGCTATCAGGAAGCGCTAGAGGCATATGAGCGCTCGTTGGAGATTGACCCCAAGTATGCGAGGGCCTGGGACAGACAAGGCGTGATGCTCTATTATCTTGAACGCTATGCGGAATCGCTGACCGCATATGATCATGCGCTCGCCCTCGACTCCGAGTCGGCCTATGTCTGGCGAAACAAAGGACGATCCCTGGAAGCGCTTAACCGCTATGAGGAAGAGCTAGCTACCTACGAGCGAGCGCTGGCGCTGGACCCAGAGTATGCCGACGCCTGGAGCGATAAAGTCCAATGTCTCCTGCAACTCGACCGCCTAGATGAGGCGATTGCAGCCGCCGATTATGTGATCGAGCATGCGCTTACGATTGAGCCATCGTATGCGACTCTGGCGCGCGTCTGGGGGATAAAGGCGAACGCGCTTCGTAATTTACAACGCAATGGTGAAGCGCTCGAAGCGTATGAGCGCGCGCTGGCGATAGTTCCCAAGAACTATGCGACCTGGTATGGCAAGGGCCAGACGCTCCTGAATCTGAAGCGCTATGAAGAAGCGCTAGGCGCATTCCAACGATCGGCTGATCTCACTCCTGACTATGCGGCAACTTGGTATAAGATTGGCGTTGCATTTCACTATCTCGAACGGCATGAAGATGCGCTGGAAGCGTACAATCGCTCATTGGAACTTGACTCATCTGCTGGGCCAGTCTGGGACGGCAAGAGCATCACTCTCCTAAATCTCAAACGTTATGGCGAGACGTTGGAGGCGTGCGATCGCGCTATCTCGCTTGGTACTGACTCTTACCAGATCTGGTACCGGAAGGGACAGGCGTTCAGCCGCCTTGGTCAGAGCAAAGAAGCCTTGAATGCCTTCGAGCATGCGCTTGCGCTCCAGCCTGATGACGCCACCGCCACCATCGCAATTGGAGCGTGTCTCCTTCAACTTCAGCGATACGATGAGGCGATCGAGCGCTACGAGCAGGCGCTAGAAAGTGATCCTCAGGCTCGTCTCGCCTGGTCAGGCAGAGGGCAGGCGCTGGATGGGTTGGAGCGTTACGACGAGGCGGCTCAAACCTACCGGCATGGGCTTGACCTGTACCCAGAAGACGACTTCTTGTGGTTCAAAATGGGACTTGCGCTGAACAAGGCTGGACGCTATGAAGATGCGATTACAGCCATGAGTCATGCTCTAGAGTCAAATAACTATCAAGCAGTCGCTCGCGATAACAAAGCCTACGCGCTCATTAAGCTCCGGCGCTATTCAGAAGCGTTGGCTATTTGCGATGAAGCGCTGGCCATCAATCTTGAGGATGTGAGCGCATGGGACAAGAAGCGTTATGCGCTGACACGACTCAAGCGATACGAAGAAGCGTTGGCGGCCCTTGAGCGCATGACCGTGCTGAAACCAGATGTCGCAAACTACTGGGGAAGTAAGGAATACGTGCTGTTTCGGTTGAAGCGCTATGAGGATGCGTTCGACGCAGTTGATCAAGGGTTGGCGCTTGACCCGAAGGATGCGCAGCTTTGGCTCATGCGAAGCTCTGTGCTCTCGAAACTCAAGCGGCGAGATGAAGCGCTGGTGTCAGGGAGGCGCGCGATCGAGGTAGCGCCCGATAGCGCTGAAGCCTGGGCAGGTTGGGCGGGAGTTGCATTCCGACATTGCCTATTCAATGAGGCGATAAGCTCAAGTGACCACGCCATTGCTTTGCAACCTCAGAACGCGCAGGCAGTGTTTACCCGCTTCCTCGCTCTTCTCTTCAGTGGACATTTTCTCCAGGCCTGGGGAGCATTCAAGAAGACTTGGCGTGTGATGGATGAGACAGAGCCATCCGAGGAAATGCTAGAGCGCTGGCCATTCTTTCGCCAGCTTTTCGAGAAGTCTGGCGCATAACCGGCATTTGACATAATGGTGACTTTGGCGCGCCGCGAGTCGCCAGGTCTTGACCGAGGTGGTCAGGTTGGTGCGGAGCGTTAGGCGATGATCGGGTTCCATTGCCGTTTCCTCTCTCGTGTGCGAGAATATGTCTGCAGGACACCTACACCTTCCCAAGCCAAATAGTGTTTGCCGGTTCCGCGCTAAAACGGTCGCGCGGGTAAAAGCACTACCGTCATTGGATACGGTGCGCTCCGCTACGAGCGGCGATCTTCGAGCTAACCACGCCACGCTGCCATGGAGTCAACGTCCAAACAGGTTCGGGCAGAACCTTCGGAGGCTAACGTGATGGGTTACCATGTGCGTGCTCCGAGCATCCTCGCATGGGGAATGTCAAATCACCGGTAGTCTCGTCGTATGCTGCGGGCATACGAACGCTATGAGGCGCAGGTCCACTATTCACCCTCTCACTCGCCCAATCCGCGGCGGCAATCTCGATCTGCGCCAGACACCTTCACGCCGGTCGCGCATGATGCGCAGGCCACACCAGAGATTTTGCCTCTCGACCCATCGTTCCCTGTAGCGCGCCGGCCAGGACGCGCCGGCTGACCTTCCGCATGCCCTCCCACGAACGGAGGGCCATCGCCGCGCGATCACAGTCACATCGCGCCAATGATCTGGCAAAGCGGCCCGCACGGTATGGCGCGCCGCCACATTCGCGGACACACCGCACTGGAGACCTTTCCCATGCCTGGCACGAGAGACACAACACCGCAAATCACCCAGACCGCCGACGTGACCGATACGACGGAGATGCCTGCCATCGTCGTCGCAACTGAGACAGCGACCGAGAGCGGCGGCGCACAGTCTCCCGCTGAAACGACGACGCCCAGCCCAACCTCTGGCGAGCGGCGCACCGCTGGGCAGGTGATCCTCGACCAGCTCGCCAGCTTGCGCGTCGGCGTCGGCGCAGCACACGCCGGAATGACCGTCTTCCCTATCTTCGCAGCAGACACAGCGTCATCGCCATTGCGCTATCGCACGCTCGAACAGGCGATCGCCGAAGGCGCGGTCGAGGTCGTCGAGCAGGCCAGCGCGACCGTCCCGGAATTGACGCTGCGCAACAAGGGCGCCGTGATGATCTTCGTTCTCGATGGCGAGGAGGTCGTCGGCGGCCGCCAGAATCGCATCGTCAACGCGAGCTTCCTGATCGCGGCGAACTCCACGGTCACGCTGCCGGTGACGTGTGTCGAGCATGGCCGCTGGCATGATGTCTCGCGCGAGTTCTCCTCCGGCGAGTCCATGCCACATTACATGCGCCTCGCCAAGCACCGGCAGGTCAGCGCGAGTTTGGCGCGCATGTCTCGTCCCATCGCCGATCAAGGCGCGACCTGGGACGCCATCGCCGAGAAGCAAGCCACGACCGGAACGCGCTCGGCTACCGGCGCGCTGCACGACATCTACCAGTCGCAACAGGAGCGGCTCAGCGCCTGGGAGCAGACCTTCCCATATGTCGCGGGCGCGCTCGGCTTCATCATCGGCCTGGGCGGCCAGATCACCGGCGCTGATCTCTTCGATCAACCAGAGACCGCCGAGGCGCTGTGGCCCAAACTCCGCCGCAGCTATGCGCTCGATGCGCTGGAGGTCACTGCGAGCGCCCCTGTCGAGCAGGAGCAGGCTGAAAATCTGCTCGCGCGGGCGCGTGGGGCGCGCTGCCAGGTGTATCCGTCGCTGGCGCTGGGCGAGGATGCGCGCTTCGAGGGAGACGGCGTGGTTGGTGGCGGCCTCGTCTACGAGGAGACGCCGATCCACATCAGCCTCTTCCGCTCAGACGAGCAGACCACCCAGACAACGCGCGCCGGCATGCTGGCGCGGGCCTCACAACGCCGCCAGCATTACACGAGTGGCCCCATTGTGAGCCAGCAGGTCCAGCAGGTCCAGCAGGTCACTCCACAACCGAACGTCGCCCCAGAGCCGCGTGCCGATG